>RHBP01000012.1 GCA_010030955.1 Synechococcaceae bacterium WBB_10_009
TAGTGCTCCCAAAGCACCCGCGCTACCAAGCTGCGCCACGCCCCGTATGCCTGGAGCTTACCGGCTGTGGCGCAAGCACCCGGCTGGCCGAGCCGGGGAATCCCGGTACAACGGGCTCGCCCGCTGGCCCCTGCCTTGCGCTTGCCCTGTGCCCCCTTGTTGCTCGGCCTGCTGCTGAGCTTGCCGGCTGGGGCCGTGCGCGCCCAGGAGCACAGCCATGGCACCACGGTGCCCACCCCCGCTGCCGCTGCAGCCGCTGCAGGGCTGCCGCCGAAGCCGCAACTGATTCCTCCGGAAACGCCGGTGGCCGATGTGGTGCTGGCCACGGCCCGCGCGGCGGTGCTCAAGCCGGATCAGGCCTGGCCGCTGCGCCCCGGTGAGCCCCTGCGGTTGGTGTACCCGCTGGCGGTGCCCGCCACGGAGGTTGACCTTTACGGCTGGCGTTATTCCGACGCCCGCAAGGCCTGGCGCATGCACGCCGGACAGGACCTGGCCGCCCCCGAAGGTACGCCGGTGCTGGCCATGCTTCCGGGCCATGTGGTGCTGGTGGAGATGCTCGATGGCTACGGCCTCACCGTGGTGCTCGACCACGGCCGCGGCTGGCAGACCCTCTATGCCCACCTGCTCGACAGCGCCGTGCAGCCGGGCGACTTCCTGCCGGCGGCGTCGGTGCTGGGGCGCCTCGGGCAAACCGGCCGCGCCTCCGGGCCCCATCTGCATGTGGAGCTGCGCCGGCGCCTGGGGGATCGGATGATGGCACTCGATCCCACCCCCCTGCTGGAGCAGGCCACCCGCCTGTTGCCCGTGGCTCCGCCCGAACTGCAGCAGGCCCAGGTGCCCAGCCTCCGCACCCCTTGATCCCCATCCATCGCCCGGGCCTCAGCCTGCGCCAGGCCCCCGCTTGGCTGCAGCAGCAGGGCCTCGACGTGCTGCAGTTGCGCCGCGCCCTGGAGCACGAGGTGCCCTGGCAGCAGCCGCTGGTCACCGTGTATGGGCGCCAGCACCCCACCCCGCGCCTGTGCTGTTGGGTGGCCGACCCCGGCTGCTCCTACCGCTACAGCGGCCATCAATCGCCGATCAGCCCCTGGACCCCGAGCCTCAGCGCCCTGCGTGAGCTGTTGCATCAGCAGCTGGGCGTGCGTTTCAACAGCCTGCTGCTCAACCGCTACCGCAACGGCGCCGATCGCATGGGTTGGCATGCCGACGACGAACCCGAACTCGACGACCAGGCCCCCATCGCCTCCCTCAGCCTCGGCGTTGCCCGTGATCTGCGCTTTCGGCACCGCCAAGGTGTGGAGCCCCCCTTTGCGGTGCGCCTGGAGGACGGCGACCTGCTGCTGATGGATCCCCCCACCCAACGGCACTGGCAGCACGCCCTACCACCCCGGGCCCGGGTGGTGGCGGAGCGGCTCAACCTCACCTTCCGGGTGATTCGCCGCCCCTGAGATCGGCCCTGGCCCTCAGCCCAGCACGGCGATGCAATCGATCTCCACCCGGGCGCCCTTGGGCAGGGCCGCCACCTCCACGCAGGCCCGCGCCGGCGACACCCCTTCACCGAACACCTCGGCGTAGAGGGCGTTCACCTTGGTGAAATCCGCCAGGTCGGCCAGGAACACCGTGGTGCGCACCACCTGCTGGGGCGTGCAGCCCGCCGCCGCCAGCACCGCCTTGAGGTTGGCCAGCACCTGGCGCGTTTCCGCCTCCACATCGCCGTTGCCCACCATGGCGCCGGTGCCGGGATCGAGGGCGATCTGGCCGGAGCAATACAGCACCCCACCGGCCTTCACCGCCTGGTTGTAGGGCCCCACGGGTGCGGGGGCGGCGCTGGTGGTGACGGCCTCGATCACGGCGGTGGTCATCGCAGGGGAAGATGGGGGGCTGAGCCTATGGCGAACCCGCCGGATGCGCATTGCCCAGCCCAGCCCTGAGCTGCCCCTGCGGCCGCAGGTGGAGCTGAGTGGGCTGTGGCACCGCTACCGCGGCCCGGCCTCCAGCGGTGATTGGACGCTCCGCGCCATCGACTTCCAACTGCGCCCCGGCGAATTGGTGGGCCTGCTGGGCCCCTCCGGCTGCGGCAAAACCACCCTGCTGCGCCTGATCGCCGGCTTTGAGCGCCCCGACCGCGGTGTGGTGCGCATTGGCGGCCAGGAGGTGGCCGGGCCCCAGCGTTGGCTGCCGCCGGAGCGCCGCGGCGTGGGCATGGTGTTTCAGGACTACGCCCTCTTCCCCCACCTCGATGCCTGGCGCAATGCCTGTTTTGGGTTGCGGCGCGGGCAGGACAGCAGCCGCGCCGCCTGGCTCCTGGAGCTGCTGGGCCTCAAGGGGCTGGAGGAGCGCTATCCCCATGAGCTCTCCGGCGGCCAGCGCCAGCGCTTGGCCCTGGCCCGTGCCCTGGCCCCCGGCAGCGCCCTGGTGCTGCTGGATGAGCCCTTCTCCAACCTCGATGTGGAGGTGCGGCTGCGGCTGCGGGCCGAGCTGCCCGGCGTGCTGGCCCGCTGCGGCGCCAGCGGCGTGATCGTGACCCACGACCCCGAGGAGGCCCTGGCCATCTGCGACCGCGTGGCCGTGCTCGAGGCGGGCCGCCTGCACCAATGCGCCAGCCCCCAGGAGCTGGTGAACCGCCCGGCCACCGCGTTTGTGGGGCGCTTCGTGCTGCAGGGCAATGTGCTGCCGGCCGAATGGCAGGGCCACCGCCTGCGCACGCCCCTGGGGTGGCTGGAGCCTGAGGGCGTTCAGCCCGATGCCGCGGGGGCCGGCGACCAGCCCCTGCAGGTGTTGCTGAGCCCCCAGGGGCTGGAGCTGTTCCCCGATGAGGCCGCCGAAGCCTGGGTGGTGGGCCGCGAATTTCTGGGCCGTGAGTGGCTCTACCAGGTGCAGTGCGACGGCCTGCGGCTGCGGTTGCGCCTCCCCCTCAGCGCTGATTACGCCCGCGGCCAGCGCTGCCGCCTGCGGCTGCGGGGCGGTGAGCCGGCACGGCTGTTCCCCGGGGGCCTGCCGCTGCGGGCCGCCAGCGACGTGCCGCAGGTGCTCTGAGGTCAGCCCCCTTGGAGCACCTCAAAATTCAGCTCTAAACTGGGCCCATGGCTCGTTTGGACCGCATCACCACCGATCCGGCCGTGCGCTTCGGCAAGCCGTGCGTTCGCGGCACCAGGATCACCGTTGCCGAGGTGCTGGGAACCCTTGGCAGTGGCGTGCCTGAACAGGAGCTCTTGCTCGATTTCCCGCAGCTGTGCCACGACGACATCCTGGCCTGCTTCTCCTATGCGGCCGAACGGGAACGCACCTTGGTGGTGGCTGCCGCTGAGGCGTGAGCAGGCGGTTGCTGCTGGATGAAAATCTCTCCGAGCGCCTCGTTGATGGGCTCGCTGCGGCCTTTGATGAGGTTCTGCATGTGCGGACCGAGGGGCTCGGTGGGGCCAGCGATGCAGAGATTTGGGGTTTTGCCCTTCAAACTGGGGCAACCCTGGTCACCAAGGACGAAGACTTTCTTCGCTTGAGCATGGATCTGGGCTGGCCGCCCAAGGTGATTTGCGTTGGACTTGGCAACGCCTCCAACGCCAAGACAGCGGCCTTCCTGCTGGCAAACGCCACAACGCTGCAAGCATTCATGGATCAGCAGGAGAGCGGGTTTTTGCTTCTGCAGCCCAAGCCCTAGCCCCGCCAGAGGTCTTTGCTGCCGCGGCGGCGGCGCAGTTCGGCGCCATCCGCCGCCCGCATGAACAAATTGGTGGCCCGCTCCAGGCCGATGCTGCTGGGGATGGTGGGCTGGCCGGCGGCGCGCTGGGCCCGCACAGCCGCCAGCCGTTCGGCGATGGGGCCATCACCCGGGGCCTCCGCCGCCGCCCAGCGCAGGTTGCCCTCCGTGTACTCATGGGCGCACCACACCCGTGTGCTGGCCGGAAGGGCCGCCAGCCGCTGCAGCGAGGTGTGCATCTGCTCGGGGGTTCCTTCAAACAGGCGGCCGCAGCCGCCGGCAAACAGCGTGTCGCCGCAGAACAGCTCTGCGCCTGCCGCCCCCTGGGGCGGCAGATAGAAGGCCACGTGGTGGGCCGTGTGGCCGGGCACCTCCAGCACCTCCACCGGGCGCCCCAGCAGCTCGAGCCGATCGCCCTCCGCCACCCCCTGGGTCTGCAGGGGGATGCGGGCCCGGTCGGCGGCGCTGGCGATCACCGCCGCCTGGGGCCAGCGCTCCAGCAGCGCTGCGGCGCCACCGATGTGGTCGTGGTGGTGGTGGGTGTGCAGGATGGCGCTGAGCTCCAGGCCCCGTTGCTCCAGCCAGTGCTGCACCGGCTCCGCCACCGCCGGATCCACCACCACCGCCGGCCCCGGGCCATCGCCGTGCAGCACAAACACGTAGTTGTCGCTCAGCACCGGGATCAGCGACACCCGCTCAGCGGCTCGGGTGGGGGCCTCTTGCATCGTTAAAGTCCCGGTTCAGGCTTTGCCCCATGATCACCGTCGCGCTGGCCAAGGGAGCCCTGCTGAAGGACTCGGTGGCCCGGTTTGCGGCCGCCGGCCTTGATTTCGCCGCCGTGCTCGAGCCGGGCAACCGCCTGCTGATGGTGCCGAGTGTGTGTGGCCGGGCCCGGGCCCTGCTGGTGCGCAACGCCGATGTGCCCGTGTATGTGGCCTACGGCCAGGCCCAGCTCGGCGTGGTGGGCTACGACGTGCTCCGCGAGCACCAGCTGCCGGTGGCGCAGCTCGTGGATCTGGGCTTCGGAGGCTGCCGCATGAGCGTGGCCGTGAAGGCCAGCAGCCCCTACCGCCGCGCCGCCGATCTGCCGGCCCATTGCCGCATCGCCAGCAAGTTCACCCGCTGCGCCCAGGACTACTTCGCCGCCCTCGATCTGCCGGTGGAGCTGATTCACCTGGCGGGCTCGGTGGAGCTGGGGCCGATCACGGGCATGAGTGAGGCGATCGTGGATCTGGTGGCCACCGGCCGCACCCTCAAGGAGAACGGCCTGATCGCCATCGAAGACCTCTTCCACTCCACGGCGCGGCTGGTGGGCCACCCCCTCTCCCTGCGGCTTGATGGTGGCGAGCTGCAGGCGATCGTGGATCAGATCGCGGCCGTCGGGGCCCCCACCGCGCCGGTGCCCGCCTGATGGCGAGCCGCGATCGGCAACGGCTGCTGCGGCTGCTCCCCTACCTGGGCCGCGACCGCCGCCGCCTGCTGTTCACCCTGGTGCTGCTGATCCCGGTGGCCGGCGCCGCCGCCGTGCAGCCGCTGCTGGTGGGCCAGGCCATTTCCGCCTTGCGCCAGGAACCGGTGCTCCCCTGGCTGCAGCCCATGCCCCTGGCGCAGCAGCTCAACACCCTGGTGGCGCTGCTGTTGCTGGCGGTGTTGGTGCGGCTGGGCCTGCAGGGGCTGCAGAGCTTCAACGTGCAGGCGGTGGGCCAGCGGCTCACGGCCCGCATCCGTGACGACCTCTTCGCCCACGCCCTCGACCTCTCCCTGCGCTTCCACGACCGCACCCCCGTGGGCAAGCTGCTCACCCGCCTCACCAGCGATGTGGATGCCCTGGCGGAGGTGTTCGGCAGCGGCGCCGTCGGCCTGCTCGCCGACCTGGTGACCCTGCTGGTGATCGCCACCACGATGGTGGCGATCGAGCCGCGCCTGGGGCTGCTGTTGCTGGCGATTCAGCTGCCCGTGACGCTCTCGATGCTCTGGCTGCAGCGCCGCTACCGCAAGGCCAACTACCGCGTGCGTGAGGAGCTGGGCCAGCTCAACGCCGACCTGCAGGAAAACCTGCAGGGCCTTGAGGTGGTGCAGATGTTCCGCCGCGAGGGCTACAACTCCCGCCGCTTCGCGCGCACCACCGAGGCCTACCGCCAGGCGGTGAACGGCACGATCTTCTACGACTCGGCCATCTCCGCCCTGATCGAGTGGGTGTCGCTGGCGGCCATCGCCCTGGTGCTGGCCCTGGGGGGCTGGATGGTGACCGCCGGCGCCATGGGCCTCGGCACCCTCACCACCTTCATCCTTTATTCGCAGCGGCTGTTTGATCCCCTGCGCCAGCTGGCGGAGCGCTTCACCCAGATCCAGGGGGGGCTCACCGCCGTGGAGCGCATCGGCGAACTGCTGGAGGAGCCGATCGAGATCCAGGAGCTGCCGCTGGAGCAGCGTTCGGCGGCGGCGCAGCGCAGCGGCGGCCAGCGCAGCAGCGCTGGCGAGGTGGTCTTCGACAACGTGTCGTTCGCCTACCGCAGCGACGATCCGATCCTCACCGACCTCTCCTTCCGCATCGGCCCCGGTGAGCACGTGGCCCTGGTGGGCCCCACCGGCTCCGGCAAGAGCACGGTGATTCGGTTGCTCTGCCGCCTCTACGAACCGCAGCGCGGGCGCATCCTGCTGGATGGCGTCGACATCCGCGAGCTGCCGATCCCCACCCTGCGCCAGCGGCTGGGGGTGGTGCTCCAAGACACGTTTTTGTTCAGCGGCAATGTGGCCGACAACCTGCGCCTCGATGCCCGCATCAGCGATGGCGAGTTGCAGCGCCTCTGCGAGGAGCTGGGCCTCGAGCCGCTGCTGCAGCGCTTGCCCCAGGGCCTGGCCACACCGCTGCGGGAGCGGGGCGGCAACCTCTCCTCCGGTGAGCGACAGCTGTTGGCGGTGGCGCGGGTGGCGATTCGCAACCCGTCGGTGTTGGTGATGGATGAGGCCACCGCCTTCCTCGACCCCTCCACCGAGGCCACCCTGCAGCGCGACCTCGATCGGCTGCTCAGCGGCCGCACCGCCATCGTGATCGCCCACCGCCTGGCCACCGTGGAGGCGGCCGACCGCATCCTGGTGCTGCAGCGCGGCCGCTTGATCGAGCAGGGCAGCCACACCGCCCTGCGGGCGGCCGGCGGCCTCTATGCGCAGCTGGCGGAACTCCAGGAGCGCGGGCTGGCCACGCTCTGAGCGTTGAGCCAGGCGCTGATCAGCTGCGCCAGCCGCTCCGGCGCCGTGCGCATCGGCAGGTGCCCCTCCCCCTCCAGCAGCTCCACCTGGTGGTCGGCGCTGTAGCCCGCCAGGTGGCGCACATAGCGCGGCTCCATCACCGTGTCGCGGCTGCCCACCACCCACAGGCTCGGCACCGCCAGCTGGGCCGTGAGCCCCGGCAGCTGCCGCACCGCGCCGCGCTGCATGCTGCAGGCCAGCAACCCCCGCGCCGCCCGCAGCTCCGCCACCAGCGGGCTGCGGATCGCCTCGGTGCCCGGCAGCTCCGCCAGCCAGCCGGGCCGCCAGCGCAGGAAGCCGGCGCCGCCGCGCCGCACCATCCGAAACGGCCGCGGCTGGTACACCCCGCCGCCAGCGGCCACCTGCACCACCCCCTGCAGCTGATCCCCCAGCAGCGGCGCCGCGTGCAGCACCAGGCTGCCGCCGAGGGAATGGCCGATCAACACCAGCGGCCGGCCCTGGGCCCGCTCGCGGCTGGCTTCGGCCAGCCAGCGGCCGTAGCTGGGCAGGGTGGGCTGCAGCCCCCGCGGCCTCGGCGAGCCCCCAAAACCCGGCAGGTTGGGCGCCCACACCTCCCATTGCGGCTGCAGCTGCTCGACCAGCGGTTGCCACAGGCGGCCGGAGAGCATCCAGCCGTGCACACACACCAGCAGGGGGGAGCCGCTCAGAACCTTCCGGTGGGGGAACGGTCTCCAGCCTGCCCCAGCTGCCGCCGCCGTGGGTCAGGATCGTGCCAATGCTTAGCCAAGCCGCCACCGAGCTCGATGGCCTCTACGGGGCCGAGCATCGCCTGTGCCCCACCGCCAACCCCCAGCTGGCGCTGGTGTTGAGCCAGGAGCGCGAGATCGACCTGTTTGAGCTCGAGCAGCTCTGCGATGCGGTGGGCTGGAGCCGCCGCCCCGTGCGGCGCGTGCGCAAGGCCCTGCAGCACAGCCTGTTGGTGGTGGGCCTCTGGCGGCACGACCCACGCATCCCCCGGCTGGTGGGTTTCGCCCGCTGCACCGGCGATGGCGTGATCGAAGCCACCGTGTGGGATGTGGCCGTGCATCCCCTCTACCAGGGGGCCGGCCTGGGCAAGCAGCTGATGGCCTACGTGCTCGATTGCCTGCGGGCGATGCAGGTGGAGCGCGTCAGCCTGTTTGCCGACCCCGGCGTGGTGGAGTTTTACGGCGCCCAGGGGTGGGAGCTGGAGCCCCAACAGCGGCGTTGCGCCTTCTGGTACGCCCCCTAGCGGCAGCGGCGCGTTAGCGAGGTGCGTAGTAGCGCGCCGCCAGCTGCTCGGCGCTGATCCCCCGCCGCCAGTCGCGCCGCAGCTGGCCGTTGCGCCAGGCCACCCGCAGCACCCCCAGCCAGGTCCCATGGCGCCGCCAGCGGCGGCCATCCACCCGCAGCGGCCGGCCCAGGCGGCGCAGCGGTGCCAGGGGCTTGAGCCGTTGCACCAGGTCGAGGTCCTCCATCAGCGGCAGCGGCCGCACCCCACCGGCCCGTGCCAACAGCCACCGCGGCAGCAGCAATCCCTGGTCGCCATAGGGCAGCTGCCGCAGCCGGCAGCGCAGGGCCACCGCCGCCTCCAGCAGCCGCAGTGGCGGCCCGCCCCCAGCCACCGCCAGATCGAAGTACCAGGCGGCCTGGGGTTGCCCCAGGGCCCGCTGCACCACCGCTGCCCAATCGGCCGGCAGGCGACCATCGCCGTGCAACAGCAACAGCCAGGGAGCCGATGTGGCGGCAACGCCGCGTTGCAGTTGCCAACCGCGGTTGGCGGGGCCGTGCAGCACCGTGGCGCCGGCCAGCCGGGCCAGGGTGGCACTGCCATCGCCGCTGCCGCCATCCACCACCACCTGCCGCCATCCACCACCACCCGCTCCGCCACCAGGCCCGCCGGGGCCAGGGCCAGGTCGGCCAGCAGCTGCGGCAGGCGGCGGGCTTCGTTGCGCACCGGAATCACCACCGCCAGCTGCGGCCCTGCGCTCATGACCAGCGGCTGGGGTCGTTGCTGATCGGCACCTGCGCCAGGGGGCTGTGGGGGCCCAACAGATCGGTGCTGATCGTGCGGCACACCGAATCCATCGGCACGCAGAAGCTGCTGCCGTCGTTGTCGAACGGGTTTTCCACGTAGGCCCCCACCCGCTCGGCGGTGACAAACCCCACCAGGATCACGGCCCCCTCCCAGCTGTCGCCGCGGTTCACGAAGTTCAGAAACTGCGCGTAGCCGTAAAACCAGCAGATGCCGCGGATGAACACGTCATAGGTGGGGGGGATCGGTGAATTGCGGATCCGCTGCAGGCCGCCGAGGGCATTGGTGAACACCTCGCTGCAGCGCAGCAGGGCATCGCGGCCCCAGTCGTTGATCAGCCCCTCCCGGTGCAGCCGGCCGATGGCCTCGGCCTTGTGCAGCAAGCCCCCCTGCAACCGCAGCTGCGCCGGCAACCCCAACCCGGCCAGCACCGCATCGGCATGCGCGCGGGCATCGAGGCGCCAGCTGCCCCGCAGCTCGAAGTTGAGCAGCCAGCAGAGCACCGCCTGCAGGGCCACCAGCCGTTGGCGCTCCGCCCGGTGCTCCTCCCCCAGCAGGCTGGAGAGGGTGTCGCGCCAGCTGCGGCTGTTGTTCACGATGGCGCCCCAGAGGATCCGCGATTCCCACCAGCGGTTGATGGCCTGGGTGTTGCGGAAGGCCACAAACACCGACACGGCGATGCCCAAGGTGGTGAGCGAACTGCCATCCATCAGCACCAGGCTCTGCACCTGCGGGCTCTGTTTCACCCCCACGCCGATGCCCCCCAGCAGGGCCATCAGCGCCAGATCCCAGCGCATGCGCCAGGCCAGCTGCAGCAGCACCCGCGCCATGTTGCGCCGCGCCATCCGCGGGAAGGCGCTGGCCAGGGGGTCGATGGCGATCATCGGAGCAGGCCGTTCATCGGCCGATCATCGCCCTGCCGCTGCCCGCCTGGCGCCGGCGCAGCCAGGGCTCAAGGTCCGCGCGGGTGTCGAGGTCGCCCAGCTGCCGCAGCAGCGCCGGCGGCAGCTGCCGCCGCTGCGCCCCCTCCAGGGTGGCCGCCAGCACCCGATCGCTGCCCCAGGGGATGCCCGCCATCAGCCACGGCCCCGCCCGGAAGAAGCCATCGCGGTTGAGGCCGATCAACCAGTAGCCCCCATCGTTGGCCGGCCCCAGCACCAGTGGTTGCTGCTCCAGTGCTTGGAAGGCCTGCTCCAGATCGGTGCGCTCCAGGGCCGGCAGGTCGCTGCCGATCAGCACCACCTGCCCGGCCCCCGCCCCAAACCCCAGCCGCCACTGGCGCTGCATGCGGCAGCCCAGGCTGCCGTTGCCCTGGCCCACCAGGGTGGCGGCGATGGAGCAGCGCCCCAGGGCCTGGCCCCAGCGGCGCCGCCCCCGGGGCCCCAGCCCCTCCACCGCCAGCCGCAGCTCGGCGCCGGTGGCTTCGCAGGCGGCCGCCGCCGTGCGCAGGGTGTGGTCGGTGAGCTGCCGCTGGATGGCCGCTGCCTGCGGGGCCGATGCCAGGTCGGCCGCCAAGCGCCGCTTGCAGCGCCCCACCGCCGGCCAGCGGGCCAGCACCACCAGCTGGCGCCGCGGGCCGTTCAAGGGGTCAGTTCTGGCGCGGCAGTTCCGCCGGCCGCAGCTGCAGGTTCAGTTGCCGCGGCCCCCGTTGCACCTGCAGCGCCAGCGGTTGGCCCACGCGGCCCTGGTCCACCGCCACCTGCACCTCGGTGGGGTTGTCCACCGCCGTGCCGCCCACCTGTTCGATCAGGTCGCAGGTGCGCAGGCCGCCGCGGGCCGCCGGGCTGCCGGGCATCACCTCCACCACCACCACGCCGTTGGTTTCGGGCAGGCGGCACTCGGCGTTGGTGGCATTCACCTCCCGGGCCAGTTGGGGGGTGAGGGCCTGCAGGCGCACGCCGATGTAGGGGTGCGAAGCGCGGCCCTTCTCCAGGATCTGGGCGGCGATCTGGCGCCCCAGGTTGATCGGGATCGCAAAGCTCAGGCCGGCGCCGGGGGCCTGGCGGATGGCGGTGTTGATGCCGATCACCTGGCCCCGTTCGTTGATCAACGGGCCGCCGCTGTTGCCGGGGTTCACCGCGGCGTCGGTTTGCAGGTAGGGCACCCGCTGGCCTTCGCCCACCGCATTGGTGCGTTGCACGGCGCTGATGATGCCGGCGGTCACGGTGTTGTCGAGGCCGAGGGGGTTGCCGATGGCGATCGCCCACTCCCCGGGGCGCACCTTGCTCGAATCCCCCAGGGGCGCCACCGGCAGCCCCGCGGCCGCCACCTTCACCACGGCCACGTCGGTGACGGGGTCACCCCCCAGCACCTTGCCGCGGAAGCTGCGCCCATCGGGCAGGGTCACCCCCACCTCGCTGGCGCCCTCCACCACGTGGGCGTTGGTGAGGATCACCCCATCGGAGCGGGTGATGAAGCCGGAGCCCTGCCCCTGCTGCTGCTGGATCGAGGGACCCGCGCCGAACAGGCCGCCGAGGGGGTTCACCACCCGCCGCACCGTGTCGATGCGCACCACCGCCGGCCCCACCTTGTCGACGGCGTTGACGATGAAGTTGTTGCCCGGCTGCAGCGCCCCGCCGGGGGGGGCATCGCTCACCTGGGTGGGGTCGCCGCCACGGCCCCAGGGCAGGCCCGGCAGCCCACCGCTGCAGCCCCCCAACAGCACCCCGGCCAGCAGCACGGGGGCCAGCTGGCGGGGCGTGTGGCCACACACGAATCGGCTCATGCTGCTGGCGCTGGGGGTCGGAGATTGGAGCGCATCATCGGAGACGGGCAGCTCCGCTGACTACCCCTATATTCAGGTCCCCTGAGGGTTGGCGAGGCGGTGCAGCAGGGGGATCAGCTGTGGCGTCAGGTTCAGGAAGCCCTGCAGGGCAACCTCTCCAAGCCCACCTTTGAAACCTGGATCCGGCCGGCCCGTTGTGCCGATCTCGCCGGCGATCAGCTGCTGTTGGTGGCGCCGAATGCCTTCGCCTGCGGCTGGCTGCGCAAGAACTACCTCACCACCATCGGGGCGGTGGCCAGCGAGATCGCCGGCCGGCCGATCGCCGTGAGCGTGGACACCGCCAACGGCGCCGACGGGGCCGATGGCATCCAGGGCCTGCAGCCCATCGCCGGGGAGCCGCCGCCGCCGGCCGCCAGCAACGGCAACGGACACGGCCAGGCGGCTGCTTCCGCCCAACCGCGCCCGGCCGCCGGCACCGCCACCGGCGAACCGCCCCGCAAGTTGGCGCCGGGGCTGAACCCCCGCTACGTGTTCAACCGCTTCGTGGTGGGCTCCAACAGCCGCATGGCCCATGCGGCCGCCCTGGCGGTGGCGGAGGCCCCGGGCCGTGAGTTCAACCCGCTGTTCATCTGCGGCGGGGTGGGCCTGGGCAAGACCCACCTGATGCAGGCCATCGGCAACTACCGGCTCGAGATCGATCCGGATGCCCGCGTGGCCTACGTGAGCACCGAAACCTTCACCAACGATCTGATCCAGGCCATCCGCAAGGACGGCATGCAGAAATTCCGCGACCGCTACCGCGCCGCCGATTTGATCCTGGTGGATGACATCCAGTTCATTGAGGGCAAGGAGTACACCCAGGAGGAGTTCTTCCACACCTTCAACGCCCTGCATGAGGCGGGCCGCCAGATCGTGATCGCCAGCGACCGGCCCCCCTCCCAGATCCCCCGGCTGCAGGAGCGGCTGATCTCCCGCTTCTCCATGGGCCTAATCGCCGACATCCAGGCGCCCGACCTGGAAACCCGCATGGCGATCCTGCACAAGAAGGCGGAGCACGAGCAGGTGAGCCTGCCGCGGGATCTGATCCAATACCTGGCCGGCCGGTTCACCTCCAACATCCGCGAGCTGGAGGGGGCCCTCACCCGCGCCGTGGCCTTCGCCTCAATCACCGGCCTGCCGATGACGGTGGAATCGGTGGCGCCGATGCTCGACCCCGCCGGCAGCGAGGTGGAGGTGACCCCCGCCCAGGTGCTCAGCAAGGTGGCGGAGGTGTTCGGTGTGGCGGTGGAGGAGATGAAGAGCCCCAGCCGCAAACGGGCCGTGAGCCAGGCCCGCCAGGTGGGCATGTACCTGATGCGCCAGGGCACCAACCTCTCGCTGCCGCGCATCGGCGATGAATTCGGCGGCAAGGACCATTCCACCGTGATGTACGCGGTGGATCAGATCGAGAAGAAGCTGGGGGCCGATCCGCTGCTGGGGCGGCAGGTGCAGCAGGTGCGCGATCTGCTCCAGATCGACTCCCGCCGCCGCACCCGCTAGGGGCGCTGCAGGCCGAACACCTCCACGTAGGGCAGGAAGTCGCGGTCGCTGAACAGCAGCGGCAATTCGGCGTTGATGCAGGCGGTGGCGATGATGCCGTCGATGGTGCGGCGCACCGTGATGCCCCGCTGACGCAGCTGGCGGTAGAGGGCAGCCGCGCTGTAGGCGTTGGCGGTGCCGAGCATCTCCAGCACCGGCAATCCGCGGAACAGCCGTTCCGCCGTGGCGTGATCGCGGTTGTTGCTGAAGCCCTGCAGCACCTCCACCAGGATCACATCCCCTACGGCGATGGGGGTGGTGCCCAGCAGCTGGTCCAGCTGCTGCACCTCGGGCGTGGTGTGACCGTTGAAGAAGTCAATCCACACCGAGGAATCCACCACAATCACCGCGCGCTCCGCAGGGCCTCAAGATCGCCATCCCAGGGCAGTGTTCCCCGGTAGGCGCGGATGGCCTCCTGTTGCTTGAGTTGGATCAGGGTTCGCAGCCCCAGTTCCACCACCTCGCGTTTGCTGCGGGCGCCCGAGGCCTGCAGGGCGTCGCGCATCAGCACGTCGTCGATCACGATGTTGGTTCGCATCACGCCAGGGCTCGTGTGTAAAGCCTAGCGTTTTTGTGTGTATTGCTTGCCCGGTGTCTGCGAGGGGCGTCGCCTCAGCCGGTGATCGGCTGGCTGGGGTCGAGCCCTTCCACCTCGCCGGAGAACACGCGGCTGGCGGTGATGTCCTCGGCTTCGATGGTCATCAGATCCAGCTTGGTGAGGCCCCCCTGGCCCATGCCCTTGAACAGGCGGTTGGCCTGGCGCATGCGGGCCCGGTCGATGGCGTTGCGGATCGAGCGGGCATTGGCGAAAAACGGCAGCTGCATGCGCCGTTGGATGTAGTCGCCGAAGGCGGCCAACGCCTCCTCGCTGAAGCGGTAGTTCTCCTCCGCCAGGATCAACCGGGCAATCGCCAGCAGTTCGTCGGCGCTGTAATCGGGGAAATCGATGTGGTTGGCCACCCGTGAGGAGAGGCCTGGATTGCTCTGGTAGAACACATCCATGCGCTCCTTGTAGCCGGCGAAGATCACCACCAGATCGTCGCGGTTGTTCTCCATCACCTGCAGCAGGATCTCGATCGCTTCGGCGCCGTAATCCCGCTCGTTTTCGGGGCGGTAGAGGTAATAGGCCTCATCGATGAACAGCACGCCGCCCATCGCCTTTTTGAGCATCTCCCGCGTTTTCGGTGCGGTGTGGCCGATGTATTGGCCCACCAGGTCGTCGCGGGTGGCCGTCACCACATGGCCTTTGCGCACGTAGCCCAGGCGGTGCAGGATCTGCGACATGCGCTCCGCCACCGTGGTTTTGCCGGTGCCGGGCCGGCCGGTGAACGACATGTGCAGGCTGGGGGCCGTGGTGGCCAGCCCCACCTGCTTGCGGGCCCGGTCCACCACCAGCAGGGCGGCGATTTCGCGGATGCGGGTTTTCACCGGCCGCAGGCCGATCAGGTCCTGATCCAGTTGCTCCAGCACCTCATGCACCTGGGCCCCCTCAAAGGCGGCCTCCAGGTTCACCGGGGTGTTGTCCGGCTGGGGGGTGGGATCAAACGAGTCCATCGATCGCCACCGCAAAGGCGTGGTCAGCCTCGCCGATGGCGGCGCCGTCGCCTTCCGGCCGCAGGGTGATGTTCACGTAGGTGCGCCCGAAGCTGATGTCGGGGTAGCGGCCCTGCTGCTCGCAGAAGTCGTTGAGGCGATCCAGAAACGCCCGGTTGCTGGCGTAATCCTCAAATTCAACGCGCCGCTCGAGCCACTCCACCCGATCGGGTTTGGGGCGCGGATTCCACTGGTGCTCCATGGGTTTGACCTTACGCCGCCAGGCAGTCGGTGCGGGCGATCCCCAGGCGCTGGGCCCAGGCGCCGGCGTAGGCGGCGTTGGCGGCCTGGGCGGCGGGATCGGTGCTGCCGAGCGGGTGGGGCATGGTGCCGTTGATGGCCGCGTTGGTGACGCAGAACATCGACTTCTGGAAGCTCATGCAGATCTTCACCCGCACATCGCCCTCACCCCGGGTGCGCTCCCGATACCACTGGTGCAGCCGCTCCGGCAGGTGGCGGTACATGTCCTGCATCAGCAGGCTGGGGGGGATGCCGGCCCCCATGCTGGGGAGCGGATCGGCGTAGAGCGCCCCGTAGGTGAACTGGGCCTGGTCGGGGGCGATCTGCTGGGCTTGGGCGTTGAAGCTCACGGTGCCCAGGAACGGCATGCCCCGCAGGAACACCGCCTCCACGTAGGGCACCGCCACATCCACCAGGAAGGTGAGCCCCGCCTCCGGCGGCAACACCCAGAGGGTTTCTCCGCCGATCTCCACGGCGTAGGTGATCGGGTTGGCCGCGGCGGCCACCAGGCCATCTTTGATGAACTCCACCACCGCGGGGATGCTGCGCACCCGCCCATCCGCTTCGGCGGCGGCCAGATCCAGGAACAGATCGCTCATCACCCGCCAGAACTGCCCCAGGGCATGGGTGGTGGCGGCGGAGCGGATCAGCTCCGGCAGGAAGCCCGGGAACAGCGGATTGAGCAGGGCCAGCAGCGGATCGCGGCGGCGTTTGGCGGCGATGATCCGCCGGCAGTTGGCGGCGAAGGCGTCGGAATCCAGGTAGGCATCCATGCCGCCGGTGGCATGCCAAAACATCGCCTTCTGGCAGTACTCGGCGTATTCGAAATTGATGCGGTCGTGGTTGAGGTGGCGCCAGATCTTGGCGGGGCTGAGGTCGCCGTCGAGGTATTTGAAGATCGGCAGCGGATTGAGAAACTGCTGCTCCGCCTGGTAGATCAGGTTGATGCTGTAGGCGTCGAGCACCTCGCCGTAGCTCTTGAGCACATCCACCACCTCCAGCAGGTGGTCGGGGGTGTCGCTCAGCAGGGTTTCCCCGGCCAGCAGGCGCCGCTGCACCTCGTTGCGCTCGATGGAGAGGTTGGCTTGAACCAGCTCGGCGGGGATGATCGGCATCTCAGCCCACCCCCCCAGGCACGGCCGTGATCGCCGCCAGGGCGGTGGTGGCCACCTCGCTGATGCGCCCCAGGCTGCTGGGCACCACCCCCAGCAGCACCACCCCCGTCGCCAGGGCGATGGCGGGGAAGGTTTCCCGCGGCGCCACAGGCGCCAGCTGCACATCGAGGCGCGCATCCTCCACCGGATCGCCACTGGGGGGCGTGATCGCCAGGCGGCCGAAGAAGGCCCGGTTCACCAGCAGCAGGAAGTACACCGCCGTCAGGCCCGAGCCCACCATCGACAGCAGCGTGGCCAGGGGGAACACGTTGATGCTGCCGCGGAACACCAGGAATTCGGAGATGAAGCCCGCCATGCCGGGCAGGCCGGCGCTGGCCATCACCGCCACGATCATCAGCGTGCCGGTGAACGGCAGCCCCTTCTCGGGGTTGAGCAGGCCGCGCAGCACCTCCAGGTCGCGGGTGCCGGTTTTGCGGTACACGATCCCCACCAGCAGGAACAGCAGCGCCGAGATCAGGCCGTGGCTCACCATCTGGAACACCGCCCCCAGCAGGCTCACCGGGGTGTCGGCGGCGGCGGCCAGCAGCACGTAGCCCATGTGGCCCACGGAGCTGTAGGCCACCATGCGCTTCATGTCGGTTTGGGCGATGGCGGCCAGGGAGCCGTAGAGCACCGAGATGGCGGCCCAGATCGCCAACGCCGGCGCCAGCTTGGCCCAGGCCTCCGGGAACAGCTGCAGCCCGAAGCGCAACATGCCGTAGGTGCCGAGCTTGAGCAGCACCCCCGCCAGCAGCACCGACACCGGCGTGGAGGCCTGGGTGTGGGCATCGGGCAGCCAGTTGTGCAGCGGCACCAGCGGGATCTTGATGCCGAAGCCGATCAACAGGGCCCCCAGCAGCCACAGCTGGCCGCCCATGGCCAGCCGCTCGCTGAGCACCGGCGAGAGGCTGAAATCCACGCTGCCGGTGAGCAGGGCCAGCCCCAGGAACGCCCCCAGGATCAGCATCCCCGACACGGCGGTGAAGATCAGAAACTTGGTGGCCGCATAGGCGCGGTTCACGCCGCCCCACACCGACACCAGCAGCCAGAGCGGAATCAGCTCCAGCTCATAGAAGAGGAAGAACAGCAGCAGGTTGTTGGCCAGGAAGGCGCCATTCACCGCCCCGCTGATCAGCAGCAGCATCGCGAAGTAGATGCGCGGGCGTTTGTCGAGGTCGCGGGTGATCACCGCCGACACCAGGGTGAGGCCGCTGTTGATCAACACCAACGGCAGCGACAGCCCATCCACGCCGAGGGCGTAATCGAGGCCGATGCCCGGCACCCAGCGGTGCAGCTCCTGCAGCTGCAACCCCGGCAGGGCCGGATCGAAGGCGATGGCCACCGCCAGGCTGGCGCCCAGCTGCAGCACCAGGATGGCGATGGTGATCAGCCGCAGCCGCGCCGGGCTGGGGCTGCCGGGCCAGAGCAGCAGGGTGAGGGTCCCCAGGAAGGGGATCAGCAGCAGCAGCGACAGCAGCATCGGTTCAGCCCACCCCCCGCAGCACCTGCAGCCCGCCCAGCAGCAGCACGATCGCCACGATCAAGGTGAGCACATAGCTCTGCAGCTGGCCGCTGACGCTGAGCTTGAGGCCTTCGGCGGTGGTGAGCGACAGGCGGCCCACCCCATCCACCAGGCCCTTGACCACGGTGATGTCAAACCAGCGGGTGAAGCGCGCCAGGCCCGCCACCGGGGTCACGATCGTGCGGCGGTAAATCTCCGGGGTGTAGAAGTCGTAGGCGAGCAGGTCCTGCAGCACCCGCAGGGTGGGCCGGACCGAGCGCGACCAGAACTGGTCCTGGGGCAGCAGGGCGCCGATCACCACCCCCGCCAGGCCGCTGGCGGCCACCGCCAGCCCCACCGCCAGGGGGAAGGAGGCGATGCCCGGCACCGGGTCGATCCGCTGCATGATCCAGGGCAGCAGCACCACGATCACCGTGAGGCTCACCATCGGCAGGGCCATCAGCCAGTTCACCTCGGGGGTGCGCTTGGTTTTGGGCAGCACCGGCCCCAGGAACACCGAGCGGTAGACGCGGGTGGCATTCACCGCCGTGAGCGCGTTGGTGAGCAGAAACAGGGCGGCATAGCCCGGGGCCAACTGGCGCAGGTTGTCGATCACCAGGCCGTAGCACCAGAAGCAGCCCAGGGGCAGCAGGCCGACGAGGCCGGCGCTGCCCACCAGAAACGCCAGGGAGGTGGCCGGCATGCGCGTGCCCAGGCCCCCCAGTTCGGTGAGGTCCTGGCAGTTGGTGGTGGCGATCACGCTGCCCACCCCCATGAATTGCAGGGCCCGGGCGAGGCCATGGGCAAACAGCAGCAGCAGCGCCAGGCCCGGCATCTGCAGGGCGATGGTGATGAACACCAACCCCAGGTAGGAGGTGGTGGAGTAGCTGAAGGCGCGCTTGAGGTCGACCTGCGCCACCGCCACCAGGCCGCCGCCGATGGCGCTGATCGAGCCCACCGCCAGCAGCACTGTGGTGGCCAGGGGCGAGACGGCCACCACCGGCATCAGCTTGAGCAGCACGATGGCGCCGCAGGTCACCACCACGGAGTTGCGCAGGATCGAGGCGGGGTTGGGCCCCTCCATGCCTCATCCAGCCACAGGTGCATGGGGAATTGGGCGCACTTGCCCATGGGGCCGGCGATCAGCCCCAGCCCCAGCAGGGTGCCCGCCAGGGGGCTGATCAACTGCTCGGCCTTGGCCCGGGCCGCCCAGGCGTAGAGGTCGGTGAATTCCATCGAGCCGGCCCAGGCCGAGAGGGCCACCACCCCCATCAGCAGCAGCACATCCCCCACCCGTTTGGTGAGGAAGGCATCGCGGGCGGCGGTGACCACCAGCGGCTGGGCGTACCAGAAGCCCACCAGCAGGTAGGTGGAGAGGGTGAGCATCTCCAGCAGGAAATAGCTCATGAACAGGTTGCTGCTCAGCACCACGCCGCTCATGGCCCCCTCGAAGAAGCCCACCAGGGCATAGAAGCGGGCCAGCGACCACTCCTTGTCGAGGTAGCCGAGGGCGAACACCTGGCACACCAGGCTCATGGTGGTCACCAGCTCCAGCGCCGCCAGATTGGTGAGCGAGAGGTCGAAGCCCAGCCGCAGGTTGAGGTCGGCCGCCTGGAACCAGGCGAACTCGAGGTGCTGCGGGCCGAGGCTCACCACCTCACGGATCGCCAGGCTGCCGTGCACCACGGCCAGCAGGGTCACCAGCAGGTTGAGGTAGGCGGCGGGCCGGGGGCCGTTGCGCTTGATCCAGCCCGTGGCCCAGGGCAGCGATAGCAGCATGCCGCTGAAGCCGTAGAGCGGCACCAGCCAGATCAGCTGCAGCGGAAGCGGGAGGGCGGCGCTCAAAGGGGAACCGAACGGTGGGCCGCAAGGACCGGGACTCTAAGCAGCAACACCCCTGCCACGACGGGCGTTTTGCCTGTTTGTGATCTGGGGTTGGGGTGGGGTTGGGTTGAGGGCCAGCCTCAGAAGCTGGCCCGGCCGCCGTAGCGGCGGTAGCCGCGGTTGCGGCGGCCCCCCAGCTCCTTGAGCCAGGCCTCGAGATCGCGGCTGTGGTGCTGCTCGTCCTCCAGCAGGGCGGCGAAGAAGTCGCCGTTGCTGCGGTCGTTGATCAGGGTGCAGAAGCGGCTGGCCTGGCTGTAGTGGTCCACCAGCTGTTGTTCCAGCTCGGCGTTCTGCTCCAGCAGGCCCACCAGGTCGGCGGCGTGGGTGGCGGGCTGCAGCTGGGAGGCGGCCGGTGCCACCCCCAACGACAGCATGCGCTGCACGATCCGCTCGGCGTGCTGCAGTTCCTCCACCGTTTCGCTGCGGAAGCGGTCGGCGGAGGCCTGATCACCCCAGAGCTCCACGAGGGAGGCCTGGGTCATGTACTGCTGAACGGCGGTGAGCTCGAGGCTGAGGGCGCGGCCCAGATCACCCAGGACGCGCGGATGAACGGCGTCCATGGGGATCAGGCGCGGCGGGTCTGGGTGCCGGCCAGGACGGGCTCCACTTCGCTGTGGGGGCGGGCGATGATGTGGGCGGCCACCAGGCCGTCGCCCACGCGCTCGCAGGCATCGGCGCCGGCGCGCACGGCGGCGTTCACGGCGCCGGTTTCACCGCGCACCATCACGGTGACGTAGCCACCGCCCACGAATTCGCGGGCCACCAGCGACACCTCAGCCGCTTTGGTCATGGCGTCGGCGGCCTCAATGGCGGGCACCAGACCGCGGGTTTCGATCATGCCGAGGGCGATGCC
>RHBP01000111.1 GCA_010030955.1 Synechococcaceae bacterium WBB_10_009
CTGGCCCTGCAGGGCCAGCTGCTCCACCTCACCGATGGCCCGCTGGGCGGCGCGCACCCCGGCGCGGTCGGTGTCGAAGTTGAGGATCAGCCGCTTGCTGTCGCAGCAGCGGCAGAGCTGGGTGATCTGCTGGCCGCTGAGGGCGGTGCCCAGGGCCGCCACGGCGTTGGTGATGCCGGCGGCATGCAGGGCGATCACATCGAAATAGCCCTCCACCACCACGGCGCGGTCGTCCTTGCGGATCGCATTGACGGCCTTGTCGAGGCCGAACAGGTGCTTGCCCTTCTCGAACACCTCCGTTTCGGGGGAGTTGAGGTATTTCGGTTCAGCGCCATCGAGGCTGCGGCCACCGAAGCCGATGATCCGCCCCTGGCGGTCGGCGATCGGCACCATCACGCGATGGCGGAAGCGGTCGTAGTAGCCGCGGCTGTCGGTGGCACTGCTGCCCTTGCGGGGCACCACCAGGCCGGCGGCCTCCAGCAGCTCCGGCGCCAGGCCCTCCACCTGGTGCAGGTGGCTGAACAGGCCGTCCCAGCGCTCGGGGGCATAGCCCAGGCCGAAGCTCTCCAGGGTGGTTTCGCTGAGGCCCCGCTGCTCCCGCAAGTAAGCCAGGGCTGCAGCCCCCTCGGGGCTGCGCAGCTGGGCACGGAACCAGCCGGCCGCCAGGGCCAGGGCCTTGTGCAGCTGGTCGCGGCGGGAGAGCTGCTGGCGCAGGCGCTCCTGCTGGGGGCCCTCCAGGGTCTCCACCGGCAGCTGGTATTTGCGGGCCAGCTCCAACACCACATCGCTGAAGCTCTGGCGCTGGAGCTCCATCAGAAACTTGATGGAATTGCCGCCGGCCCCGCAGGAGAAGCAGTAGTAGAACTGCTTGGCCGGTGACACCGTCATCGACGGCGATTTGTCGTCGTGGAAGGGACAGATCCCGACGAATTCCCGCCCCTTCTTCTTGAGCACCACGTGCTCACCCACCACGTCAACGATGTCAGCGCGTTCCTTGACGGCCTCGATCGTGCGGGGGTGGAGCCGGGGAGCTGACACGCTGCGCGCTCAGGTGCGGCTTCAGGATGGCAGGGCTGCCCTGTGGATGCTGTCCAGTGCGCTGAGTTTCAGCCTGATGGGCGTGTGCGTGAAGGCGGTGGGGGGCCGCATCCCCGTGGGGGAGGTGGTGCTGGCCCGTTCGGCGGTGAGCCTGCTGCTGAGTGTGGTGATGCTGCGCCAGGCGGGTCTCAGCCCCTGGGGGGAACGGCGTGGCCTGCTGGTGCTGCGGGGGGTGATCGGCACCGGTGCACTGCTGTGTGTGTTTGCCGCCCTGGCCCAGCTGCCCCTGGCCCCGGCCACCGTGCTGCAGTATCTGCAGCCGGCATTCACGGCGGTGCTGGCCTGGCTGCTGCTGCGGGAACGCATCGGTCTGCGCACGCTGGTGGCGGCGCTGCTGGGCTGGCTGGCGGTGCTGGCGCTCACCAACCCGAGCGAACTCTCGGGGCTGCTGGGGGCGTTGGGGCCCTGGCTGGGGGGCTGGCTGGGGCAGCGGGCCGAGCCCCTGCCCTGGGGCGGGGTGCTGCTGGGGCTCGGGGGTGCGTTGCTGTCGGCCTGCGCCTATGTGAGCGTGCGGGCCCTGGGGCGCACGGAGCACCCGCTGGTGATCGTGTTCTATTTCCCGCTGGTGGGGCTGGTGCTCACCCTGCCGCTGGTGGCCCTGGATCCGGTGCTGCCCAGCGCCGCAGACGCCCTGGCGCTGGTGGGGGTGGGGCTGTTCACCCAACTCGGGCAGATCGGGGTCACCAAGGGCCTGCTGGGGATGCCCGCCGGCCGGGCCACGGCCATGGGCTACGGCCAGGTGCCCCTGGCGGCCCTGTGGGGCTGGCTGTTCTTCCGGGAGCCGCTGGATCCCGACACCGCCCTGGCGGCGGGGCTGGTGCTGGCGGCCACGCTGTTGAGCCTCAGGCGCTCTCCCCCTTCAGCGGCAACGGATCGATGATCCAGTCCTGGGTGGCGCCGTCGGCGCTGCCGCTGGGCCGCGCCAGGCGCCAGCTCTGGCCGCGCTCCCCGCGCTGCAGGTAGAGGTCGAAGGCGCTGTCCACACGGATCGGATCGTCCGCCAGGCGCCAGTCGAAGCGGCCGGTGAGGTGCAGGCCGCGGTTGGCGCCGATCTGCAGCCCCTGCTGGGATTCCACCCGCACACGGCTCACCTGGGGCGGTCCGGAGGCCGACAGGCTGAGGGCATCGGCGATCGAGCGCTGGGTGAGGTCGATCTGCAGGGCAAGGGCCGAGAGCAGCACCTTCTGCGAGGGCTGCCCCAGGCCGTTGCAGGCGCTGAGGCCCACCAGCAGCACGGCGGTGCAGAGCAGGGCGGCGGCGCGGCGCAGCCACAGGGCAAGGCGGGCCAGCGGGGTTGTCGGACCGGGCAGCATGGGGGGCAGAACGCGTGCTCCCATGATCGGCTGGCTGCAAGGGCAACTCGCCGATCGCTGGCACCAGGCCAGCCGCTACGGGGTGTTGCTGGTGGTGGCCGGGGTGGGCTACGAGCTGGCGCTGGCCCGCCGGCACTGGGAACAACTGCCGGCGGGCAGCCCGGAGTTGAGCCTGCATGTGCACCAGGTGGTGCGCGAGGACAGCTGGATCCTCTACGGCTTCGAGAGCCGCGCCAACCGCGACTTGTTCCGGGAATTGGTGGCCGTGAGCGGCGTGGGTCCCCAGATGGCCCTGGGGCTGCTGGGGCAGCTGAGTGCCGAGGAGCTGGTGCGGGCGATCGTGCAGGCGGACCTGCGGCTGCTGTGCCAGGCCCCCGGTGTGGGCAAGCGCACGGCGGAGCGGCTGTCGGTGGAGCTGCGCACCCGGCTGCAGGAGCGCTTTGGGGCCGCCCTGGCCCTGGCACCGGCGGACGATCTGGAGCTGACGGAGCGGGGCGGCGGCGCTCCCGCTGCGGGCCTGCGCGATGAACTGCAGCTCACCCTGACGGCCCTGGGCTACGAGCCCCTGGAGATCAACCGTGCCCTGCGGGCGGTGGCCCAGCTGGGGCAAGCACCCGCCGGCGATGGCGAAGCCTGGCTGCGGGAGAGCCTTCGCTGGCTGTCGCGCGGTGAGGCGGCCTGAGGGGCTGACCACGAGGCGGTAAGTTGGTTGTTTGCACCGTCAGGGCCCGACGCCGCGCATGTCGCTCGATACCACCAAGAAGCAGGAACTGATCAACACCCACCAAACCCACGGCACCGACACCGGGTCCGTTGAGGTGCAGGTGGCGATGCTGAGCGAGCGCATCAGCAAGCTGAGCGGCCATCTGCAGAACAACATCCACGACTTCTCCTCCCGCCAGGGGCTGCTGAAGATGATCGGCCGCCGCAAACGGCTGCTGAGCTACCTGCGCAGCAACAGCGAGCAGCGCTACTCCTCCCTGATCCAGAAGCTCGGCATCCGCGGCTGAGATGGGCGGGAAGGGGAACGGCCCGGCCCGCCAGGGCAGCGGCGGCATCGCACCCAGCACCCCCCCCTCAGCGGCCCGGACCGCCGGCGGCGGCGCCAAGCGCGGGGCCAAGGGACAGGCCCCAGGCAAAAGCCAGGGCATCCCTGCGGCGGTGGCCAACCGCATGGCCCGTCGCGTGGGCCTGGCCACCGGCATCCCCACGGTGCTGGGGATGGCCACCTTCATCGTGAGCTACGTGGTGGTGAGCCGCGGGCTGCTCGACATTCCCCCGGTGGCGACGCTGCTGACCTCAGGGGGCTTCTTTCTGTTGGGCCTGGTGGGCCTGAGCTACGGCGTGCTCTCCGCCAGCTGGGAGGACAGCCCCGGCAGCCTGCTGGGGCTGGAGCAGATCGGCCTGAACATCGGCCGCCTGCGCAGCTCCTTCAAGCGGCCACCAACGGCGAACTGAGCCGGGCCTGGAAGGCCTGGGATTCGAGGCTGCTGAGGGCCGCGTGGCTGTCGCGCACACAAAACTGGTGCCCCAGGCGCACGTAGCGCACCTGCTCGCCCAGGCGCACCATCGCCACCACCGGCACCCGCACGCCGGCCTCGTCCTTCTCGGTGCGGTGCTGGTGGAGGCACTCCCGCAGCTTGTGCTGCACGGCGATGTCGCTGGCCTGCTGGGCCTCCAGCTCCACCATCAGCACCTGCAGCCGGTCGATCACCCGGCAGTCGTCCACGATCAGCTGCACCTGGTCGTCGCCGCGGCGATCCACCGAGGCCCAGATCAACAGCCGCGCATCCACCATCAGGTGGTCCGCCAGGCGGGCGTAGGTCTTGGGGAACACCACCGCCTCGCAGCTGCCGCTGAGGTCCTCCAGCTGCAACACGGCCATGCGGTCGCCCTTGCGGGTGGTCACCGGCCGCAGGCCCGACACCATGCCCACCACGCTGACGCGGGCCTTGTCGTTGAGCTCCTCGAGGCTGCCCAGCCCCACCGGTGAGAGCAGTTGCACCGGTCGGGTGAGCTGCTTGAGCGGATGGTCGGACAGGTAGAAGCCCACCAGCTCCTTCTCCAGCCGCAGCTTTTCGGTGGGGGGGTAATCGGGCACCGGAGCCGCCTTGGGGGCGGTGCTCAGGTCGCCGCCGGCGGCAGCGCTGGCGCTGGCATCCGCAGGGGCGGCCAGCAGGTCAAACAGGTTGCCCTGGCCGCTGGCCCGGTCGCGGGCGCGGGAGGCGGCCCAGTCGACGATCAGATCCAGGTCGGCCATCAGCTGGGCGCGGTTGGCCTGGGGCTCGAGGCCATCGAGGGCACCGCAGTGCACCAGCGATTCCAGGGCGCGGCGGTTGAGGGTGCTGCCGGGGATGCGGTCGCACAGGTCGGCCAGGGAGCGGAATGGGCCATCGGCGCTGCGGGCCTCCAGCAGGGCGCGGATGGCGCCATCGCCGAGGTTGCGCACGGCGGAGAGGCCAAACAGGATCCGCTCACCCACGGGGGTGAAGTCGATGCCGGAGGCGTTGACATCGGGGGGCATCACCTCAATGCCCATGGCGTTGCAGTTGGCGATGTAGCGCTGCACCTTGTCGGTGGTGCCGGCGTTCACCGTGAGCAGGGCGGCCATGTAGGCCACCGGGTAGTGGGCCTTGAGGTAGGCGGTTTGGTAAGTCACCGCGCCATAGGCGGTGGAATGGCTCTTGTTGAAGCAGTATTCGGCGAACAGCACCATCTGCTCGAACAGCGATTCGGCGATGCGCGGGTCGACGCCCCGCTCACTGGCGCCCTTCACGAAGATGCTCTGGTGCTTCTCCATCTCGCTCTTTTTCTTCTTGCCCATGGCGCGCCGCAGCAGGTCGGCTTCACCGAGGGAGTAGCCCGCCAGGTCCTGGGCGATGCGCATGATCTGCTCCTGGTAGACCATGATTCCGTAGGTCTCCCGCAGGATCGGCTCCAGCTTGGCGTCGGCGAAGTCGATGGCTTCGCGGCCATGTTTGCGGTTGATGAATTTGGGGATCAGCCCCGCATCGAGGGGGCCCGGTCGGTAGAGGGCGAGGATCGAGGAGATGTCCTCCAGGGAGGAGGGTTTGAGGTCGCGCACGATCTGGCGCATGCCGCTTGATTCGAGCTGGAAGATGCCCTCCAGGTCGCCGCGGGCCAACAGGCCGTAGGTGCCCGGATCATCGAGGGGGAGAGCATCGGGATCCACCTTCTCGCCGGTGCTCTGCTCCACCAGATCGATGGTCTTGTCGATCATCGTGAGG
>RHBP01000112.1 GCA_010030955.1 Synechococcaceae bacterium WBB_10_009
GCTGCGCCAGCAGCTGGGGCGCGAACCGCAGGTGCGCCGCAGCGCCCAGGCCGCGGCGGTGCCGATCCTGGTGATCAAGGCCGACACCCTGCCCCAGATCCTGCGGGGCCTGGAGCGCCTGCTGCAGCGGCACGACACCGACGGGCCCGACGCCGAGCCGGATGGGGCGGCGGCCAGCCACGGCGACGACGAGCTGGCCGCCCTGGAGGAGTGCCGGCTGGCGGTGGAGCAGCGGGTGTTGCCCCAGGGGCAACCGGTGGAGCTGCTGCCCCGCAGTTCCCGGGTGCGGCGGCTCCAAGCGGAATTGGCCGCCCACTACCAACTGGCCACGGCGGAGTTTGGTAGCGGCGGCCAGCAGCGGCTGCGCATCTTCCCGCGCTGAGGGGAGGCGGGCGGAGGGGCGAGCCATGGGGTGCCGCCCGATTGACGAAGGTCGACCCGCTGTGGGTAACTATCTGGGTGCTCACGGATCGACGCTTCGGCGGCCGCTCCAGGCAGCGCGTTGGGCCGTCGCCAAGTGGTAAGGCAGCGGGTTTTGGTCCCGCCATTCCTAGGTTCGAATCCTAGCGGCCCAGTTTGTTGATCTCCCCAGCCTCCACCCTCGAGCCGATCGGCATGGCACCGCCTCTGCTGGTGTTCGACTTCGACGGCGTGCTGGTGGACGGCATGGCGGAGTACTGGTGGAGCGCCCGCGGCGCCGCCCTGGCCCTGCGGCCCGAGTGCCAACTCAGTGCGGAGGCGCCGCCGGGCTTCAGCGTGCTGCGGCCCCTGATCCACAAGGGCTGGGAAATGGTGCTGGCGGCCCTGGAGCTGTCGCGGCCCGACCTCGACCTGCCCGGCTACCTGAGCGATTACGCCGGCCACACCCAGGCCGCCCTGGAGCGCTGGCAGCTGCAGCCCCAGCGGCTGCAGACCTGCCTGGAGGACCTGCGCCGCGACGCCATCCGCCAGAACCCCGACGCCTGGCTGGCCTTGCACCGCCCCTACCCGGGGGTGTGCGAGCGGCTCACGGCCCTGGCCGCCGAGGGCAGCGACTGGCTGGTGCTCACCACCAAGGGGGGCGCCTTCGCCCAACAGCTGCTCGAGGCCTATGGGCTGCGGCCCCTGGCGGTCTACGGGCACGAGCAGGGCAGCAAACCCGAGGTGCTGCTGCGGCTCAGCGCCGAGCGCCCCGGGCCGCTGTGGTTCGTGGAGGACCGGCGCCCCACCCTGGAAACCGTGGGCCGCACCCCCGGCCTGGAGGCGGTGCGCTGCTTCCTGGTGGCGTGGGGCTACCTGGGGCCTGGCGACAGCGAAGCCCTGCCACGGGGCATCACCCTGCTGAGCGCCAACCAATTCGCCAGGCCCTTGGCGGACTGGCCCTGAGCCGCTAGGGTACGCCTGTACTACAGCCCGGTGGTTCCGGCGGAACACCTGGCGCCTTCGGTGGCACTTCTTTGTGGGAGGTCGCCGAGGATGGCCCCGGGTTCACCGGTCTGTCCGCGCCTCGACCACACAGCGGCCTGCTTCAACAGCCTCCATTCCTCAGCCATCGCAGACATGCCTGCCGACGACAAAACCACCGACACCCGGGCCAGCCGCAGCACCGGCGCCAGCACAGCCACCAGCGCCGCGGGCAATCAAGAGCGCGACAAGGCCCTGGGCCTGGTGCTCAACCAGATCGAGCGCAACTTCGGCAAGGGCTCGATCATGCGCCTGGGGGATGCCTCCCGCATGCGGGTGGAAACCAGTCCCACCGGTGCCCTCACCCTCGACCTGGCCCTTGGCGGCGGCTACCCCAAGGGCCGCGTGGTGGAGATCTACGGCCCGGAGAGCTCCGGCAAAACCACCCTCACCCTGCACGCCATCGCCGAGGTGCAGCGCCGTGGCGGCGTGGCCGCCTTTGTGGATGCCGAGCACGCCCTCGATCCGGTGTATGCCGCCGCCCTGGGGGTCGACATCGAAAACCTGCTGGTGTCCCAGCCCGACACGGGCGAAATGGCGCTGGAAATCGTTGACCAGCTGGTGCGTTCCGCCGCGGTGGACATCGTGGTGGTCGACTCGGTGGCGGCCCTGACGCCCCGCGCCGAGATCGAAGGGGAGATGGGTGATCTGGCGGTGGGCAGCCAGGCCCGCCTGATGAGCCAGGCGATGCGCAAAATCACCGGCAACATCGGCAAATCGGGCTGCACGGTGATCTTCCTCAACCAGCTGCGCCTGAAGATCGGCGTCACCTACGGCAACCCGGAAACCACCACCGGTGGCAATGCGCTCAAGTTTTACGCCTCGGTGCGGCTCGACATCCGCCGCATCCAGACCCTCAAGCGCGGCACAGAGGAATACGGCATCCGCGCCAAGGTGAAGGTGGCCAAAAACAAAGTGGCTCCGCCGTTCCGCATCGCCGAATTCGACATCCTGTTTGGCCGGGGCATCAGCACCCTGGGCTGCCTGTTGGATCTGGCGGAGGAAAACAGCGTGGTGGTGCGCAAAGGCGCTTGGTACAGCTACGAGGGCGACAACATCGGCCAGGGGCGCGACAACACGATTGCCTGGCTCGAGCAAAACCCCGAGCAAAAGGAGCGCATCGAACTGCAGGTGCGCCAGAAGCTCAGCGAAACCAGCGATTCGCTCAAGCCGGTGGCCGCAGCTGCGGCCCGCCTGGCCGCGGCTGGGGCTGGCGCCAGCGACGACGCCGAAATCCTGCCGGCGGCGAGCTGAGGCGCCGCCGCCTCAGCGTGGCCCTAGGGCCAGGGCCGCGAGGGCCGAGGCCGCCGCAGCACCGCTGCCGGCGGCCACACCGGTGGGGTTCAGACTCTCCGCCAGGCGGCCAAGCTCGGCGATGGCATCGGCGCCTTCCAGCTTCACCAGTTCGTGGCCATTGCGGGATTCCACCCAGCTGATGCCGTAATCGGACACCAGAAAACGCACCAGGTGGGCGTCACCCAGATCGGCCACAAACGAAGCCCCCTGGCCCTGGCGCTCGTCGCCGCAGACGTAACAGGTGGCGGCGAACCCCTGGCGCTGGAGCCCGTCGGCGAGGGCCCGCAGGCTCATCACCAGATCCGCCACAACGGTGCGGTAGTGCTCGGCGAGACGGGCGAACATGGGTGAACGGCCGATGGATGGAAGAAGTCTAAGGTTTTCTTCAACATTGCGTGGGTAGAAATACCTGCTCAACCGCCGGCCTGGGCCTCGAGGGCTCAACCATCGGCGAGGGTCCACCAGCCGGCGGCGGGGCCGATGAACCGCACGGTGATCCAGAACACCACCAGCGCCCCAATGCCGATCCAGGCACCGCGGGTGGTGAGCTGCACAAACCGCTCCCCCTGGCGTTGGGTGAGCGGCAGCCACGGTGCGAGGCGGGGGGAGGTGTCGTTTGGGGCCGCCTTGGCGGGCCTGGGGCGCGCGGGCAGCCCCTGCTCAGCACGGCGCTTGGCCTCTCCCATCGACTCCCCGCAACAGCAGGCGCCAGGCTAAGGGGGGTCAGCTGGGGCGCAAGCGCGGCAGATCCACCCAGGGCTCAAGGGCCTCCAGCACCTGCCGGCCCCAGCCGCGCCGCCGCAACCGGCCATCGAGCACCGCCAGTCGGCCGCCGTTGCGGCGCACCCCGGCCACCGCCTGCTGCAGCCGTCCAAGGGCCTCCGGCAGCAGCAGCTCCCGGAACCAATCGCGCCCCTGGTGGCGCAGCGCCGCCACCCGGGCGGCGGTGAGCGGATCCTCCAGGCTCGCGATCGGCAGGGTGGCGGCCACCAGCTGGCAGGGCAGGGGCAGCCGCTGCTGGTGCTGCAACCACCAGGCCCAACTGCAGCAGAGCACCCCGTTGCTCTCCGGTGCGGTGAGCTCATGGCCCACGCGCGAGCCAAACTCCGCCGCCAAGGCACTGGTGAGCCCCAAGCGCAGGCCGTCGTCGTCGAGCAGCACCACCGTCAGCCCCGCCTGGCCCAGCACCAGACGGCGGCACTGGTCGAGCAGGTGGCTGGCGAAGTGGGGGGCGTTGGGCAGGGCCTGGGCCGCAGGGGCGAACAGGGGCAGGGGATCCAGCAGCGGCGGGTCCGCCAGGCTCACCTCCACGGCGGGGCGGAAGCCGGGCAGGGGCACCGTTGGCGCTGGCCAGGGCCCCACCAGCACCACACCCCGGGCCTCCAGCAGGGCGGGCATCACCGCCAGGGGATCCAGCGGCTGGCGGTGCCATTGCCACTGCAGCAGGGCAGGGCTCACCTGGGCCCAACTGGTCCAGCCATCGCCGCCGCTGGCCAACCAGGCGGGCCAGGGATCCGGAAGTGGCGACAGCACCGCCAGCAGCTGGCGCAGCGGCGCCTCCTCCTCCGCACTGATGGCCACCCGTTGCTGGGGGCCGCAGGGCCGCGCCAGCAGCCGCCGGCTGAGGCGTTCATGCAGCTGCAACACGCTGGCGGAGGCCGCCGGCAGCGTGCGCCGCAGCTGCTCCCAGTGGCAGGTGTCGATCACCACCCCCAGGGCCTGGCGCAGCAACGGCTGCAGCAGCTCCCCCTCGGGGATCACCAGCTGGCGATCCGCCAAACCACCACTGCGCCAGGCGCCCACCAAGCCCCGGTGATCCAGCAGCCACAACCGCGCCGTGGCCGGAGCGCTCTCCCCCTCCCAGCAGGGCAAGCTGAGCCCCACCGCCGCCAACCGCGGCAACTCCACCTGCAGCAACCGCTGCCGCAGCGCCGGGCTCGCCAGCAGCGCCACCGGGCCGTCGTGCAGGGCCAGGGGCACCAGCAGGCCCAGCAACCAACTGGGGTCGCTGCCGGGGGCCAACCGCACCAGGGTCCGGTCGGCGCGGCGCAGGCTGCGGGCCACCAGGCGGCTCAAGGTGAGGTGGTGGGGCCAGCGCAACTCCCCCTCCTGCCGCAGCAGGTGCTTGAGCTGTTGGTGGGCGCGGGCTTCCAACATCCGCGAATCGTAGGAAGCTGGCTCCAGCGCACTGTTCAGCCATGACCATCAGCTGGCGCGATCGCCCCGTGGGGATCGTGGGCCTCGGATTGATCGGCGGCTCCCTGGGGCTCGACCTGCGCCAGCGGGGCATCGACGTGCGCGCACTGGTGCACCGCCCCAGCACCGCCGAGCGGGCACGGCAGCGGGGCCTGGCCGACCAGGTGGACACCGACCCGGCGGTGCTGCAGCCCTGCGGGTTGGTGGTGCTGGCCCTGCCCCTAGACCAGCTGCTCGAGCCCCCCGCCGCCCTGGTGGCCGCCCTGCCCGCCGGTGCGGTGCTCACCGATGTGGGCTCGGTGAAGGCACCGGTGCTGGAGCGCTGGCGGCAGGGGCCGTGGCGGTTTGTGGCCAGCCATCCGATGGCCGGCACGGCCCAGGCCGGGGTGGAGGCGGGGGTGGCGGGCCTGTTCGCCGGGCGGCCGTGGGTGGCCACGCCCGCAGCGGACACCGACCCCGGCGCCCTCCAGCAGGTGCGCGACCTAGCGGAGCTGGTGGGGGCCCGCTGGCTCTGTTGCGACGCCAACCAACACGACCGGGCCGTGGCCCTGATCTCCCACATGCCGGTGCTGGTGAGTGCGGCGCTGCTGGAGGCGGCGGATGGCGAAACCGATGCGGCCACCGCCCAATTGGCGCGGCAGCTGGCCTCCAGCGGCTTCGCCGACACCAGCCGCATCGGCGGCGGCAACCCGGCCCTCGGCACCCTGA
>RHBP01000113.1 GCA_010030955.1 Synechococcaceae bacterium WBB_10_009
CCATCGAGTGGGTGTTGCGGATGAATTCCACCGAAAAATGTTGCCCCACCTTCACCACATCGCGGGGAGCGACGGTTTGGAGGATGGTGCGATCCATCACACCGGCTTCTTCCATCTTGCCGGTGAGCATGGCCAGGGCCAGGCGCGGCCCATGGATCACGGGGATGTTGAAGTTCTTGAGGTGGTGCGCAATGCCACCGATGTGATCTTCATGACCGTGGGTCACGATCATGCCGCGGATGCGCTTTTGGTTTTCGCGCAAATAGCTGGTGTCCGGCATCACCACGTTGACGCCGTGCATGCCGTCGCTGGGGAAGGCCAGACCGGCATCCACCAGCATGATGTCGTCGCCGTACTCGAACACACAGGTGTTCTTGCCGATCTCGTGCAGGCCACCGAGGGGGATGACCTTCAGGCAGGGTTGTTTGGCTTGGTTCGTCATTCAGAAGGGGTGTTCCGGCGCAGCCGGGGTACAGGGAAACAAAGAAACGTCGTCGGAGCTGTCGTCAGAGCGCCGAACCCGGCGTTCCGAAGGGCCTTGGCGTCACGTGGGACGCAGGGCTGCCAGCACGGAATTGAGTCGATCGCGCACGTCGTTGGAGGCGGAGAGAAGGGGAAGTCTTGGGGCGCCCACCGGCCAGCCGGCCAGCTCGAGGGCCGCTTTCACCGGGATGGGATTGGTGGTGCAGAACAGGGCCTTGCACAGGGGCAGCAGCTGCTCGTGCAGGGCCAGGGCGGTGGCCTGATCGCCGGCCAGGAAGGCCTGCACCAGCCGCTGGATGCGGTCACCGGCGAGGTGGCTGGCCACGCTCACCACACCCACGGCGCCCACCGCCAGCATCGGCAGGGTGAGGGCGTCGTCACCGCTGTAGATGGCCAGGCGATCGCCGCAGGCGGCCCGCAGGGCGCTCACCTCTTCGGTGGTGCCGCTGGCGGCCTTGAAGCTCACCACATTGGGCTGGTCCATCAGCCGGGCGGTGGTCTCCGGGCTGAGGCTGCAACCGGTGCGGCCGGGGATGTTGTAGAGCATCAGCGGCAGCTGGGGGGCCGCCGCGGCCACCGCCCGGAAATGGGCCTCGAGGCCCTCCTGGGGTGGCTTGTTGTAGTAGGGCACCACCACCAGGGCACCATCGGCCCCCAGGGCGGCGGCCTCCTGCACCGCCTCCACCGCCTCAGCGGTGCAGTTGCTGCCGGTGCCCGCCAGCAGGTGAGCCCGGCTGCCCACGGCCGCCTTCACGGCGGAAAAGAGCTGGTGCTGCTCATCCCAGCTCAGGGTGGGGGATTCGCCGGTGGTGCCGCAGAGCACCAGGCCATCGGAACCGTGGTCCACCAGGTGCGCCGCCAGCCGTGCCGCCAGCTCCAGATCCACGGCGCCGCTGGGGCCAAAGGGCGTCACCATGGCCGTCAGCACCCGGCCGAAGGGGACGGGTGAGGCAGTTCCAGGGGTCAGGGGAGCGGGGGCCATGGTTCAGGCGGCACCGGCGGCGGCGCTGGGGGTGAGCAGCAGCTCCGCGATCTGAATCGCATTAAGGGCCGCCCCCTTGCGGATCTGATCGCCGCAGAGCCACAGCTCCAGGGCGTTGGGTTCGCTGAGGTCCTGGCGGATGCGCCCCACCGCCACCGGATCGCGCCCGGTGACATCCGTGGGCATCGGGAAGCGGTTGGCGGCGAAATCCTCGATCAACTCCACCCCGGGGGCCTTGGCCAACAGCTCGCGGGCTTCCTCCACGGGGAAGGGTTCCACAAATTCGATGTTGATCGCCTCGGAATGGGCCCGCAGCACCGGCACCCGCACACAGGTGGCCGACACCCGCAACTCCGGCAGGCCCATGATCTTGCGGGTTTCGTGGAGCATCTTCAACTCCTCCTCGCAGTAGGCGTTGGCCTGCAGGGGGGAGTTGTGCAGAAACAGGTTGAAGGCCAGGGAATGGGGCAGCACGCTGCTCTGGGGCTGCCCCCCCTCCAGCACGGTGCGGCTGAGGTCGCGCAGCTCCTCCATGGCCCGGGCCCCGGCGCCGCTGGCCGATTGGTAGGTGCTCACCACCACCCGGCGCAGCGCCCGCCGGGCCGCCAGGGGGGCCAGCGCCAGGGTCATCAGGATCGTGGTGCAGTTGGGGTTGGCGATCACCCCGTTGTGGTGGAAGGCCGCCTGGGGATTCACCTCGGGCACCACCAAGGGCACATCGGCATCGAGGCGGAAGGCACTGGAGTTGTCGATCACCACCGCACCCGCCGCGGCCGCCACCGGAGCCCACTGCTTCGACACCGATCCCCCGGCGGAGGCCAGCACCACATCCACCCCGTTGAAGGCCTCGGCGCTCACGGGCTCCACGGTGAGGGTCTGGCCGTTCCACGGCACGGTCTGGCCGGCGGAGCGCGGCGAGGCGAGCAGGGTCAGCCGGCCCACCGGGAAGTGGCGCTCCGCCAGCAGCGCCAGCAGCTCCTGGCCCACCGCTCCGGTGGCCCCCAGCACAGCGACATGCAGGGGACGCTGGGGCAGGGCGCGGCTGAACTCAGGGTTGGCGTCGGAACGGAGCGCGGAGCTGGTCAACGGACGAACTGAAAACGGACGGGCGGGGAAAAGACGAATTGGGAACGATGGAGCAAGCCGGGAGCGGTGATCGCTGTCGGGGCCGGGCTGAACGCCGTCGGCCGAAGCAACCTGTGGAACGCTGAGCGGGACCGGATTGGCATCGGCCAATCGGGTCGCGCTGCGGAGGTCTTCAGGTCACTGGTTCTTGTGGGCCACCTTACGTGGCGATGCCCGCCCTGACGACCCGCGGGATCACCGAACCTGCCGATCCATAGGATTGGGGGCTGCCCTGCCGAGTCGACGCTGAATCGGTTCGGCCCCTCGGTTTCCATCCGCAAGCCCCAGCCTCCATGAGCCCTGCCGCCAGCACCGCCGACAAACCCACCGCCAGCAAAGCGGCCGCCGGCAAGGCCGACCTGAAGGTCAGCACCAGCCCGCGCCCCGGCAGCCGCCTGGCGGTGGACATCGCCGTGCCGGCCGGCCGCACCCAAACCAGCCACGACCAGGCGCTGGAGAAGCTGAGCCGCAGCATCAAGCTGCCCGGCTTCCGCAAGGGCAAGGTGCCCCGGGCGGTGCTCGTGCAGCAGCTGGGCCCCCTGCGCATCCGCGCCACCGCCCTCGAAGACCTGGTGGACAGCGTCTTCCGCGATGCCCTGCAGCAGGCGGAGATCGCCGCCATCGGCCAACCCAGCGTGGATGGAGGCTTTGAGGCCCTGCTGGAGCGCTTCGAGCCCGGCAAAGAGCTCAGCCTCACCCTGGAGCTGGATGTGCAACCCACCCCCAGCCTCAAAAGCACCAAAGGGCTGAAGGCGGAGGCCGAGGCCGTGGCCTACGACGCCGGCCGCGTGGATGAACTGATCGAGCAATCGCGCCGCCAGCTGGCCACCCTCGTGCCCGTGGAGAAGCGCGCCGCCGCCAGCGGCGACGTGGCCGTGATCAGCTTCCAGGGCACCTACGCCGACAACGGCGAGGCCATCAGTGGCGGCAGCGCCGACGCCATGGAGGTGGAACTGGAGGACGGCCGCATGATCCCCGGATTTGTGGAGGGGATCCTCGGCATGAAGCCCGGCGAATCGAAGACCGTGGCCTGCCAGTTCCCCGACGACTACCCGCAGGAGGATGCGGCCGGGCGCAAGGCCAGCTTTGAGATCAGCCTCACCGAGCTGAAGGCCCGCGAACTGCCCGCCCTCGACGACGCCTTCGCCCAGCAGGCCAGCGACAAGCAAACCCTGGCGGAGCTGCGGGCCGATCTGGAGGAGCGCCTCAAGGAGGACGCCGAGCGCCGCAACCGCTCCAACCGCCACGACGCCCTGCTGGCCGCCCTGGTGGAGCAGCTGGAGGTGGAACTGCCCGAAACCCTGGTGCAGCAGGAAATCGTGTCGCTGCTGGAGCAGACCGCCGGCCAGCTCGCCCAACAGGGCATGGACGTGAAAAAGCTGTTCACGCCGCAGCTGATCCAGAGCCTGCGGGAGACCTCCCGGCCCGAGGCGGAGCAGCGCCTCAAGCGCAGCCTGGCCCTGCAGGCCCTGGCCAAGGCGGAGGCCATCGAGCTGGAGGCCGGCGAAATCGAGGCCAAGGTGAAGGAGCTCAGCCGCGGCATCAGCGACAGCGGCCGCATCGACCCCGCCCGCCTGCGTCAGGCGGTGCAGGAGGACCTGATGCGCGACAAGCTGCTGGGCTGGCTGGAGAGCCACAGCACCATTACCGAAAAAGCCCCCGAGGCCGCTGGCGAAGTCAAGGCCGCCGAGGGCGAAGCCAAGGCCGATGCCAAGCCCAAGGCCAAGAAAGCCAGCAGCAAGAAGGCTGCCACCAGCGAAGCCTGATCCCCATAGATTGGCCCGACTGAGCACCGTTCCGCCCGCGTGATCAACGCCAGCACCCCGCACCCGATCCACAACCGCTGGCAGGGGGCCCCGATGGCAGCCCCGGGCGTCCTGCCCACGGTGGTGGAGCAATCGGGCCGCGGCGACCGGGCCTTCGACATCTATTCACGCCTGCTGCGCGAACGGATCATTTTTCTGGGCACCGGCATCGACGACCAAGTGGCCGACGCCCTGGTGGCCCAGCTGCTGTTCCTCGAGGCCGAAGACCCCGAGAAGGACATCCAGATCTACGTGAACTCCCCCGGCGGCTCGGTGACCGCTGGCCTGGCCATCTACGACACCATGCAGCAGGTGGCGCCGGATGTGGTGACCATCTGCTACGGCCTGGCCGCCTCCATGGGCGCCTTCCTGCTCTCCGGCGGCACCAAGGGCAAACGGCTGGCCCTGCCCAATGCCCGAATCATGATCCACCAGCCCCTGGGGGGCGCCCAGGGCCAGGCGGTGGACATCGAAATCCAGGCCAAGGAGATCCTGTTCCTCAAGGACACCCTCAACGGCCTGCTCGCGGAGCACACCGGCCAGCCCCTGGAGAAGATCGCGGAAGACACCGACCGCGACTACTTCCTTTCCCCGGCGGAAGCGGTTCAATACGGCCTGATCGACCGCGTCGTCACCGACGGCAGCCCGGTTTGATCCTTAAGGACGGCTGACGAAGCGAGGGATCGGGTCGATCCTGGAGTTTCGGGCCCCCAGCCCCACCTCCCCAGAGGCTCCCCCAACGGCTCCCCAGCCACCTCGTCGCCGACCCGCCCGATGGCCAAGTTCGATGCCCACCTGAAGTGCTCGTTCTGCGGCAAATCGCAGGACCAGGTGCGCAAGCTGATCGCCGGCCCCGGGGTCTACATCTGCGACGAGTGCATCGATCTCTGCAACGAGATCCTCGACGAAGAACTGGTGGAGGGCCAGGGCAGCTCCAGCGGCCGCCAAACCGCAGAAGCCAAGGGCAAAACGCCGGCCAAGAAGGCCAGCAAGCCCGCCCCCACCCTGGCCGAAATCCCCAAGCCCCGGGACATCAAGGCCCACCTCGACGCCCAGGTGGTGGGCCAGGAGGAGGCCAAGAAGGTGCTGTCGGTGGCGGTGTACAACCACTACAAGCGGCTGGCCTGGCAAGGGGACGGCAAGGGCGAAACCAGCCAGACCGCCACGCGGCTGCACAAGAGCAACATCCTGCTGATCGGCCCCACCGGCTGCGGCAAAACCCTGCTGGCCC
>RHBP01000114.1 GCA_010030955.1 Synechococcaceae bacterium WBB_10_009
CCGCGGGGTGGTGGGGACTGCCATCAGCGCCTCGGCGGCCGTTGCTGGCTTAGATCCTGCAGCCCAGCTGGATCACCCCTTGGTCCAACAGCCGCCCGAGCCGCTCGAGGGTGGCCTGCTCGGTGCGGGAGCAGCGGCCCTGGCAGGAGAGCAGCCAATCGATTTCGGCCTCGGTGATCACGCCTGAACCGAGGGCCTCCAGGAAGAGGGCGCCGACAGCCATGAGAAAGATGTAACAGGTTCTTTACATTAAGCCCTCAGAAGCGGTCCTGGCGGGCCCGCCGGCCACCAAGACGTATCCGGCATCGCTTGCCACCGCTGGGATTTCGCCACCTGGGGCGTTGCTTCACGTTTCTTAAAAAGATTCGCCAGGATCGTTGCATCGCCACACCCACCATGCCCCTCACCAACCCCATCGAATGGACGACGGCCTTCCTGGCCGCCACCGTGGCCCTCTGGTTTGTGGGCCGCAGCCTGCCTTGGGCCACCCTGCAGCCCCGGGGCGGCCCAAGCCTGCCCCTGGCTCCCGCACTGCTGGCCTACGTGCAGCGACCCGGATGGCTGGCCTCCACAGGCCTGCTGCTGCTGCGCCTCAGCATCGGCCTGCTGATGATTCACCACGGCCAGGAAAAGCTGGCCGACCCGCAGGGCTTCGCCTCCACCTACGTGGCATCGCTGCACCTGCCGTTTCCGCTGTTCTTTGCCTACGCCGCCGGCTTCTCGGAGTTGATCGGCAGCTGGCTGGTGATCCTGGGGCTGCTCACCCCCCTGGGGGCCCTGGCCCTGAGTTCCACCATGGCGGTGGCCGCCGTGCAGCACATCCTCACGGGCGGCTTCAACATCTACGTGCTGGAGCTGGTGCTGCTCTACCTGGGGGGCAGCCTGGCGATCCTGCTCAATGGCCCCGGCCGCTTCTCCTTTGATGCCGGCATGGCACCGCTGCTGCTGGGCCAGCGCAATGGTTCAGCTACGGAAGCTCCATCCAGCTTGCGGGCCATGGCAATTCCGGTGGAGAAGGGCTGAGCCTCCGCTCAGAACACAAACGCCCCATCGCTGGCGCGGCGCCGCACGGCGCCGCAGCCGCAGGCCACGCGCCACAGCGCCCGGTGGATGGGGGTGGGGTCGTAGCGCACCAGCTCCGGGAAGCGTTGCCGCAGCAGGGCATTGCCGCGCCAGGCGTTGTAATGCGGGATGCGTGAGTTGATGTGGTGGCACACGTGGGTGGAGCCGATGCCGTGGTGCAGCAGGTTGATCAGCGGGCCGTAGGGGCGATCCACCGTTTGCAGCGCGCCCTTGGCCCAGTGCCACTCCGCGCTGGAGAAATGGGGGATGGCCACATCGGTGTGCTGCAGCCAGGTGTAAATCACCAGCCACGCGTTCACCACCACGTAGGGCAGGCCGTACACGGCGAGCACCCGCGCCACGCCGAACTGGGCCGCCAGGGCCGCCAGGCATGCCAGCACCACGAGCAGCCCCAGGTCAGAGCGCAGCATCAGGCCGCGGAACGTCTGCGGAAACAGCGCCCGGCTGCCGCGGTTGAAGCGCCGGCCATTCCAGAAGTGGGAGGTGGGGCGGCCGTAGTCCTCTCCGCCGGTGGCCCCTAAAAACAGATACAGCGGCCAGCCGATCACCAGGTGGTTGAACAGGGAGAGGGCTCCAAACAGCCGCCGGCCCAGACGCTGCCGCAGGGCCTCTGTGGCGCGGCCAGACAGGGATTCGGCCCGCGGCGGCACGTGGGTTTCACCCTGCTCCAGGTGGTTGCAGTGGGCGTGGTGCACCGCATGGCTGCGGGCCCAGCTGTGATAGGGCACCAGCAACAGGCTGTGCAGCAAAAAGCCCAGGGCACCCTCCAGCCGGCGGTTGGGATGGAAGGCGTTGTGGCCGCATTCGTGGGCGATCACCCACAGGCCCATCGCCACCGTGCCGGTGGCAACGCCATAGAGCAGCCAGAGGGGTGTGGCCCAGAGGGCGAGCGGAATCTGGGTGCCCAGGCCATAGGCCACCGCCGAGAGGGCCGCCGAGAGGGCGAGGCTGCCCCAGGCCTTGATGGGGTTGTGGCGGGTGAGCTCCGCCGGCAGGGCAGCGAGCAGCTCGGCCTTGCTGGGGTAAGGATCGGGGGCGGGTGCGGAGCTGACGCGGCCTGGCGCCGAAAGCAGGGAAACAGGGGGCGTCAATCGCAGAACCGCATCAAAAAAGCCCCGAACGGCTTCATCTTTGGTGCGGATTGTATCGAGGCGGTGGACGGGCTCAGGGGGTGCAGGGCCCGTTGGCGCTCACCACCACCTCATCGCCGAGCTGCACGGAAGCCAGCAGGGTTTTCAGCACCGGCTCGGCCACATTCACGCAACCACCGGTGACCTTCTGGCCGATGCGCTTGTCGTTGTTGCTGCCGTGGATGGCGAAGCTGTACCAGCGGAATGTGCCGTTGTAGGTGTCGAAGCGAAACGGCTGTTTCACCCCACCCACCGGCGCCAGGCTCACGTAGCCCACACCGTATTCGCCGATCTCGTGGTCGCCGTCGAAGTCGATCGCGTTCATGGATTTGAACAGCGTGCGCTTGAGCTCCGCTTCGCTCTTGCCTGATTGCTTGATCAAGGCCGGATCCATCGCAAAGCGGGTGGGGCTCAGGATCGCATTCACCTTGAAGCGGCCGAGCGGCGTGTAGCCCTCCTCAAAACGGCTACCGGCGCAGGTCACGCCGTGGCGGCCATAGCCCACCTTGAACAGCTTGCGCTCCTCGCCGCGGGGCAGCACCCCAAAGCTGCTGGAGGGGTCCTTGAGGTCGAGGTTGATCCGGATCGGCCCGGTGATCGGCGGTGCCCCGGCCGTGCCGCCCTTGCCGCCACCGCAGCCCGCCAGCGCCAGGCACAACCCCACCAAAGCGAGCGTGGGCAGTGGTCGCATGGGGGGCCGAAAGCGCTGGGCCCATGTTGGCGGCTTCTCGCCGATCGGCATGCCCCAGCGGCCGGAGGCAGGGGGATCCAGGCAGAGTGGGGGAACCAGCCATCCGCCCAGCCCATGAAGGAAATCAGCCCGATGGAGCTGCTGCTGCGCCTCGCGGGCCGTGTGGCGGCGGTGAGCGGGGTGATCGCCCTGATCGTGTGGGTCACCTGGGTGATGCTCGACGTGAAAAACCTGCAGAGCGGCTTCACCCTGCCCTGAGGCCCGCCTCCCGCAGCAGGGGGTGACACGGACACCACGCCTGTGGCATGACCGAGGGGAACCCGCGGGGTGGCCATGGCCGACTTCCTGGTGCTGTTCTCCGACCCGGTGGGTGCGGGCTACCGGATGGTGCAGGCCCTCACCGCCCAGCAGGCCGCTGAGGTGATGAAGCTGATCAACCCGGAGGCGCTGGTGTCGGTGGTGCCGGCGGAGCAGCTCGGCGTGATCGACCGCCACCAGCTCGTGGCCGACTGGATTCGCCTCAGCCAGGGCTGAGGCCACGCGTCAGCGCAGTGCCGGGCACTCCCCGGCCAGCTCCCCATAGCCGGCCTCCTCAGGCGGGGCGGCCGTGAGCGCGCGGGACGCCATCACCTGGGCCTCGTAGCCCAGCAACGCCGTGTAACAGCGCCAGCTCTTGCTGGCCTCGGCGCGGTTCTTGAGCCGGTGGCTGGTTTCGAGGAAGGGCTTGCAGCTGGATGCGGCCTGAGCCCCCTGCAGGCAGCGCTGCGCCTGGGCCCGCAGGGCGCTGAGCCCCTGGGCCTGGGCTGGCTGCGGCAGGGCCAGCAGGGTGAGCAAGGCAGCGGCAAGGGCGGCCGGCGGGCGTGGCCTCACGCCACGAAGCGGCCGTAGAGCCAGCGCACAAAGCCCCCCAGCAGCGGCACCGGGCCAAAGGTGGGGCCCACGAAATCGAAGTAATCGCGATGGTCCACGATCTTGCCCTCGCCGTTGAGCAGCAGCCGCGTGGCCCCCGGATAGAGGAATTCGATGCCCTTGATCTTGAGGCCCATCTCCCACTCCACAAAGGCGGTGCTGCCATCGATGGCCAGCGCCTCGGGCCGCAGCATCACGTCGTCGCAACGTTTGATCAGGCCCTCCTGGGCCTTGAGGTAGGCCTCGATGCCGTGGTGTTCCTGGGTGGGGTCCTGGAAGTGCACCGTGTCGGCGTAGGCGGCGCGCCACTGGGCATCGCTGGGGGCGGGGGCGCCGTAGGGCTTGGTGAACAGGGCCCGGAGGCTGTCGGCATCCACGGGAAGTGTCGCCAGAGGGGTTCCAAGCGTATGGGGATCGCGGGAGAATCGGCGCACCGTTGCCCCCAAGCCGATGCGCCGCGCCTGGTCTGCTGCCCTGCTGCTGGCCCTGCTCGCCCCCGCCGCCCAGGCGGCACCGTTCAGCTACGACCCGGTGTCGTTCGCGGGCTTCGCCAACGCCAGCTTCAAGCGCGACGGCAAGCCCCTGTTTGTGAAAAACCTGGGCACCTGTCTGCGTGAAGGCAAGGACAAAACCGGCTACCGCTGCCTCAGCGGCGAACTGTTGGAGGACCAGCCCGCCAAGCAGGGCCGCAACTTCTGCAAGCTCGATGCCATCTGGTACGTGCCCTTCAGCAAAACCGTGCAGCTGCGCCCCGGCCCCTGCCAGTTCCGCAGCGACAAACAGCGCCTGATGAACGAAGGCCAGCAGCTGCTGCGCCAGGGTCTCGAGCAACTGGAGAACTTCAAGCGCTAAGGCCAAGGGGGCCCTGCCAGAAGGGGCCTGTTTTACGGTGGAGGGCTGTGCCACAGCCGCCCATGGGCTCCCCCACCATCACCCACAACGGCGTGGAGTACCGGCTCACGCGCCTGCCATCGGCCCTTGAGGCCTCCCGCAATGGGGCCGCCAACCGCATTCGCCCGTGGCTGAGCCGCAGCGAACAGGAGGTGTTGCAGGCCCAACGGGTGGAGCGGGCCCGCCGCGACAACGGCATCCCCGCCCCGGATCAGTGGATGTGGTGAGCTGGCGGCTGGGCTGACTCAGCCGGTGCCGCTGCGCTGCTCCTGCTCGCGCCGGTGCTCCACCCAGGCGCGCTGCAGATCCATGCGCGTCACCCGGTAGCCCAGCCGCCGGGCGGCCAAAATCAGCTCCTTGCCGGAGCGGCAGTGGCGCAGCGAGCGGGCCAGGGCGCCGTCGGCCTCGGCGTCACACACCAGTCGCTCCAGCTCCGACCAGCTCATCGGCATCACCGCCTGGGTCTCTCACCATGCCGCCTCAACCGGGGGTGCGCCAGAGCTGCAGCACACCGATTGGGTGTGTCCCTCGAGACCCATCCCCAGCGCACAAAAAAGCCCCTGCCGGAGCAGGGGCTTTTCGGGTCAACCGAGGTTGAACCCTGGTTGAGGATCAACCTCAGCCGATGGCGGGGGCGGTCAGAGCCACGGGGGTGGCTTCTGCAGCGGCCAGGTCCAGCGGGAAGTTGTGAGCGTTGCGCTCGTGCATCACTTCCATGCCGAGGCCAGCGCGGTTCAGCACGTCGGCCCAGGTGTTCAGCACACGACCCTGGGAATCCAGGATCGACTGGTTGAAGTTGAAGCCGTTCAGGTTGAACGCCATGGTGCTCACGCCCAGGGCGGTGAACCAGATGCCCACCACAGGCCAGGCAGCCAGGAAGAAGTGCAGGCTGCGGCTGTTGTTGAACGAGGCGTA
>RHBP01000115.1 GCA_010030955.1 Synechococcaceae bacterium WBB_10_009
ATCGCCAAGATCGCCGCCCGCCTGGCGGTGGGCTACACGCTCGATGAAATCCTCAACGACATCACCGGCAAAACGCCCGCCTGCTTCGAACCCACCATTGATTACGTGGTGACCAAAATCCCGCGCTTCGCGTTTGAGAAGTTCCGCGGCAGCCCGGCGGTGCTCACCACGGCGATGAAATCGGTGGGGGAGGCCATGGCCATCGGCCGTTGCTTCGAGGAGTCGTTCCAGAAGGCGCTGCGCTCCCTGGAAACCGGCCATTCCGGCTGGGGCTGCGACCGCCCCGATGCCGAGCCTGAGCGCGCCGAGCTGGAGCGCCAGCTGCGCACCCCCTCCCCCGACCGCATCTTCGCGGTGCGCACGGCGATGGTGGCCGGCTACAGCGACGCCGACATCCACCGCATCTCGGCGATCGACCCGTGGTTTCTGGCCAAGCTGCGCCGCATCCTCGAGGCCGAAACGCGCCTGCTGCGCGGCCGCGCCCTGGCGGATCTGCAGGCCGAGGCGCTGCTGGAGCTCAAGCAGCTGGGCTTCTCCGACCGCCAGATCGCCTGGGCCACCGGCAGCCATGAGTTGCAGGTGCGCGACCACCGCCAGGCCCTGGGGGTGAACGCGGTGTTCAAAACCGTGGACACCTGCGCCGCCGAGTTTGCCTCCAGCACCCCATACCACTACGCCACCTACGAGCGGCCGCTGCAGCGCCTGCGCGACGACGGCAGCCTCGAGCTGATCCCGCCCGAGAGCGAGGTGCAGCCCGAAACCCGCCGCAAGGTGATGATCCTGGGGGGCGGCCCCAACCGCATCGGCCAGGGCATCGAGTTCGACTACTGCTGCGTGCACGCCTCCTTTGCGCTGCAGGCCGAGGGGCTGGCCACGGTGATGGTGAACAGCAACCCGGAAACGGTGTCCACCGATTACGACACCAGCGATCGCCTCTACTTCGAGCCGCTCACCCTGGAGGACGTGCTCAACGTGATCGAGGCGGAGCACCCGGAGGGGGTGATCGTGCAGTTCGGCGGGCAGACGCCGCTGAAGCTGGCGATACCGCTGCTGCGCTGGCTGGCGACCCCCACCGGCCAGGCCACCGGCACCCGCATCTGGGGCACCTCCCCCGAATCGATCGACACCGCCGAAGACCGCGAGCAATTTGAGGCGATCCTGCGGCGCCTGGAGATTCGCCAGCCCCGCAATGGCCTGGCCCGCAGCGAAGCCGAGGCCCGCGCCGTGGCCGATCGGGTGGGCTACCCGGTGGTGGTGCGCCCCAGCTACGTGCTCGGCGGCCGCGCCATGGAGGTGGTCTACGGCGAGGAGGAGCTCAACCGCTACATGGTGGAGGCGGTCAACGTGGAGCCCGACCACCCGGTGTTGATCGATCAATACCTGGAGAACGCCACCGAGGTGGATGTGGATGCCCTCTGCGACGCCACCGGCGCCGTGGTGATCGGCGGCCTGATGGAGCACATCGAGCCGGCCGGTGTGCACTCCGGCGATTCCGCCTGCGCGCTGCCCTCGGTGAGCCTGGAGGCCGAGGCCCTGGCCACGATCCGCCAGTGGAGCAAGGCCCTGGCCCTGGCGCTGCAGGTGAACGGCCTGATCAACCTGCAGTTCGCCGTGAAGGATGGCGACGTCTACATCATCGAGGCCAACCCCCGGGCCTCGCGCACGGTGCCGTTTGTGGCCAAGGCCACCGGCGTGCCCCTGGCCAAGGTGGCCAGCCAGATCATGGCCGGCCGCAGCCTGGAGCAAATCGGCCTCACCAGCGAGCCGCAGCCGCCGCTGCAGGCCGTGAAGGAGGCGGTGCTGCCGTTCAAGCGCTTCCCCGGCGCCGATTCAATCCTCGGGCCCGAGATGCGCAGCACCGGCGAGGTGATGGGCACCGCAGCCAGCTTTGGGCTCGCTTATGCCAAGGCTGAGCTGGGGGCCGGTGAGGCCCTGCCCACCGGCGGCACGGTGTTTCTCTCCACCCACGACCGCGACAAGCCGGCCCTGGTGCCCGTGGCCCAGCGGCTGGCGCAGATGGGCTTCCGCCTGGTGGCCACCGACGGCACCGCCCGCAGCCTGGCGGCCGCCGGCCTGGCGGTGGACACGATCCTCAAGGTGCACGAGGGCCGCCCCAACATCGAGGACGCCATCCGCTCCGGCGAGATCCAGCTGGTGATCAACACCCCGGTGGGCCGCCAGGCCGCCCACGACGACAAATACCTGCGCCGCGCCGCCATCGACTACGCCGTCACCACCGTGACCACCCTGCCCGGCGCCCGCGCCGCCGTGGAGGGCATCGCCGCCCTGCAGGCCCAACAGCTGCAGGTGGCCGCCCTGCAGGACATCCATCCTTAGGGGGTGCGTCCAAGACCGCCCATGCCACCGCGCTTCACTTCACCAGGGCGTGGGGGATGTTGGGGCTGCGGGGGTCCGGCTCCAACCGCCGGCGGCTGGGGTGAATGGTGAGGTCCATGTCTTCCATGGGAACGGCCCCGAGCAGCACCTCATCACCCAGCACCAGGGCGCCCACGAAGCAGATCCGATCGCCAAAGGCCACCTTCACCGGCCCCACGTAGGGAACGCGCATCGAGCGTCCATCGCCAACGGTGACCTCTCGCTCGGACTCCTGCTCGAGCTGCAGCTGGACCGCCAACCGCTCCGGGATGCACAGCATCAGGGCACCGGAGTCGGCCAGGCAGGTGGTGGCCACCGGCGGCAGGTCGTGTTGCCGCGGGTTGCTGAGTTCAATCGTGGCTTGCACGTAGCCCATCGATTGCTGGATCCGGCCGCTCCACCCACGCTACGGGGCCTGGGCTGTTGGCACCTCCGTGAAATCACTGAAAGCACGGGTTGGCAGCACTTAGCCTTCACCCATGGCCTTGGTGATCGACAATCTGCCCGAAGAGCTTCGGCCGGCTTTGACGCCCGTGTTGGAGAGGCTTGTGGAGCGGCTTCAGCCAGACGGGCTCTGGTTGTTTGGTAGCTGGGCTCGCGGTTCCCAGAGCCGTCGTTCCGACATTGATCTCTTGATCGAGGGCCTCGAGGGGGTGCCTGTGCTGCAGGCCTACGGGCAGGCGTTGGATGCCATCGGGGATTGCGAGTTGCCTGTGCAACCCCTGGTTGCATCACCATCGCTGTTGGCTCGGCATGCGGATTCACCGTTTTGGCGTTCGGTGAAGCGTGAGGCCAGGCCCTTGATGGACGGTTCGGCCTTCCCATGAGCCGCGAGTCCTCCCCCACCCGCTACCCCGATGCCCTGGGTGACATGGCACCCATGGATGTTTTCGGGCCTGAAGATGCCGACACCGCGTTGCAGGCCGCATCCCAGGTTCTTGCGTGGGTGGAAGCCGAACTCGGTTTGGCCAGCTAACCCCCTGAGTTGGTGGCCTTTGGCTCGGGTCAAAGCTCCTAGGTTGGCCACGGGTGCACCTCGCCCCACACCACGTTTTTTGCTTGCTCTGCTGTGACTGTCGCTTCCGCCTCGAGCTCCGCTGCGATCGCCCCCGGCAGCGACTGCACCGCCGCCTTCCGCGCCGCCTACGAAAACCGCTACACCTGGGATCCGGGCTTTGGCGGCTACAGCGGCCGCTGCGTGTGGGAGCAGGGCGACCAGCGGGCCGAGGGCCGCTTCCAGGTGGGCGCTGACCTCAAGGCCCAGGTGGAGGGCATCGCCGATGAGGCGATCCACAAGGCCGTGGCCTCGCAGCTCTGGGAGGTGGCGATCCACCGGGTGCGCCGCAGCTTTGAGCAGACCCACGGCGAGAACACCTTCACCGCCGGTGACACCGATGCGGTGGGCACCGAGGTGATCGTGGGCGGCAAGAACAGCGGCGACCGCTACCGCATCAAGGACGCCGTGGTGACGATGGTGCACCGCCACATCCACGGCACCGTGGTGACGATCTTCACCGAGAGCACCACCGACACCGGCCGCGGCTACCTCAGCCGCAGCTACACCAGCCAGTACGCCGACCCCGCCACCGGCGAAGCCCGCGGCGGCCTCAGCCGCTTCACCGACACCTTCGTGCCCCTGGCTGGCGACGGCCCCTGGGTGCTGAGCGAGCGGGTGGTGGAAACCGAGGCCTTTGGCGACACCCCCGCCGGCCGCCAGGTGTTCCGCTTCGAGGATTTGCAGCCCCTGGGCTGAGGTTGCGGCATGCTGAAGCCATGACCACAGCACCTGCTGGCTCCATCAGCCTGGATCTCCTGCGGGGGATGGCGGCCCAGATCTGTGCCGTGATCCCTGGCGCGGAGGTGAGGCTGTTCGGCTCACGCGCCCGAGGTGCTGCTCGGCCTGATGCCGACGTGGATCTGTTGATCACCGTGAGCGACGACTGGCTTGCCCAGCACGATCGTTGGACCGTGCTGGATGCCCTGCGCTGGCGTCTGAGCGAGCCGAATCGCCCTGTGGATCTTCTGCTTTATTCCCAATCGCAGGTGCAACGGCACCGGCTCCTGAAGAGCCACGTGGTGCACCAGGCCTATGCGGAGGGTCTGCGGCTGGATGGCTGATGCCGATGCCCGGGCCCTGTTGGTGATTGCCCACCGGGATCTGCAGGCTGCCCAGGGCATGACAGACCCAGGCGCCTTCCACGAGGTGGTGTGGGGCTTTCAGCTGCAGCAGGCTGTTGAGAAGGCGCTGAAAGCCTGGCTCTATTGGCTCGGGCAGTCGCCAGCGTTCACCCACGATCTGCAGCCGCCTGCAAAAAGGCGAGCTGCTGCAGCGCTGCGAGGTGGACATCCACCCCTATCGCAGCCTTGGACGCCTCACCGACTTCGCCGTTCAGTGGCGCTACGACGAGCAGCCTCCGGAACAACAGCTCGATCGATCCGCATGGAATGCCGCTGTGGTCGGGCTGGTGCAGCACGTTGAAACCCTTTTGGCCAGCGGTCGCTAGCCCGTTCCCCTACGCCTCTAGGGTGCAGTTCACCGCCAGCTCGAAGGGCACGCAGCTGTTGGGCAGCGTCAGCAGTTGGCTGGTGAGGGCGCCCAGGTCGTCGGGTTGGGTCATCTCCGTTTTGGGCAGCGATGACACGCCTGCGGCCATGTCGGTGTTGACCCAGCTGCGGTGACGCGGAGGCCCTGTTCCCAGCCCTCGTTGCGCATGGTTTGGCACAGGCCCATGAGGGCGAATTTGCTGGCGGTGTAGCCCGCCAGCCTCCCCTTGGAGCGTTTGCCGCTCATCGACACCAGCACCACGATCCGGCCCGCGCCGTGGGCCGCCAGCTGCGGCCAGGCCGCCCGCACCAGCCGCCAGGGCCCCAGCACATTCACCTGCCACAGCTGCTCGATCTCCGGCTCCTGGCCCGCCTCGTAGAGCAGCCCCACCCGTGAAAACTGGCCGGCGCTGGCGATCACGCTGTCGATGGCGCCAAAGCGGGCCAGGCTGGCGGCCATCCAGCCCTCGGCCCCATCGGGATCACCGGCGTCGTAGGGGTGCACGTGCAGCTGCGGATGGCGATCCGGGTCGAGGGCGGTGCCGCGCAGGGCCTGCGGGTCGCGCACCCCCAGGCTGAGGCGGTGCCCCTCCGCCAGCAGGCGCTCGGCAATGGCCCGGCCGATGCCGCGGCTGGCGCCG
>RHBP01000116.1 GCA_010030955.1 Synechococcaceae bacterium WBB_10_009
AGCTTTGATGCCGCCAAGCTGCTGGACAACCTCAAGGCCCTGCAGGAAACCATCGACCGCAACAAGCCCTCGGGCGCCAAGGGTCGTTACTGGAAGAGCCTCTACATCACCTCCACCATGGGCCCCTCCGTGGAAGTGGATGTGACTGCCCTGCAGGACATCAAGCAGGAGGCCTGAGCCTCCCCATTGAGCCCTTCGAACGGCTGAGTCCGTCCGTGCCCCCGCCCCGGCGGGGGCTTTTTGTTGGCTGTTTGGGGGTGGGTGCAGGCCCTGCTGTAGGGTGAATGGCTGGCTTAGGCCAGAAGGGGCCAGAAGGGCACGCGCCCTACCCAAGACAGCAGGTCGATGGCGGATCCGTTCCACGGATTTCTGCCCGTTGTAAATCCTGCCGAGGTGCACGCGACTGAAGCTTGTCCCGGCGGTTCGTCGGGGGATGTGAAGCCGCAGCCCTCGGGTGCCAGGGGTTCCCCCCAAGCACCAGGGCTGCGTTCCCGGCTTGTTCCCCCGATCCGTTCCGTTTCCCATGGGCCGCACGCTGGAGAACAAGCAACAGATCGTCGAAGAGCTCAAGCAGCTCCTCGGTGAGGCCGAAATGGCGCTGGTCCTTGATTACAAGGGCCTGTCCATCAAGGAGATGTCTGATCTGCGGACCCGTCTGCAGGCCAGCAACGGCATTTGCAAGGTGACCAAAAACACCTTGATGCGCCGTGCCATTGATGGGAACAGCGCTTGGTCGGAACTCGATTCCCTGCTCACCGGCACCAATGCCTTCGTGCTCGTCAAGGGCGACGTTGGCGGTGCGGTGAAGGCCGTTCAGTCCTTCCAGAAGGACACCAAGAAGTCGGACGTGAAGGGTGGCCTTTTCGAAGGCAAACTCCTCTCCCAATCCGACATCAAGGCCATCGGGGATCTGCCCTCCAAGGAGGTGCTCATGGCCCAGATCGCCGGTGCGATCAACGCCGTGGCCACCAAGCTGGCTGTGGGCATCAACGAAGTTCCCTCCGGTCTTGCCCGGGCGCTCAAGCAGCACGCCGACGGCGAGGGCAGCGCCTCCTGAGGCCTGTTCTGCTGAGCTCTCCGCTCCGACTGTTCCCACAGATCTGTTGCTGATTCCCAACCATGTCTGCTACTACCGACAAAATCCTCGAGTCCCTGAAGACTCTCTCGCTGCTGGAAGCCTCTGAGCTTGTCAAGCAGATCGAAGAGGCCTTCGGTGTGTCCGCCGCCGCTTCCGCTGGCGTCGTGATGGCCGCCCCCGCCGCCGGCGGTGGTGCTGCTGAAGCCGCCGAAGAGAAGACCGAATTCGACGTCATGCTCGACGGCTTCGATGCCGCCGCCAAGATCAAGGTCCTCAAGGCCGTCCGCGAAGCCACTGGCCTCGGCCTGGGCGAAGCCAAGGCCCTGCCCCTTGCGCCGTCAAGGAAGGTGTCTCCAAGGCTGACGCCGAGACCATGAAGAAGGCCATCGAAGAGGCCGGCGGCAAGGTCACCCTCAAGTGATCGCTGCGGTCAGCCGCTGCGGCGCCTGACACGTGCTTTTCCCAAGCCGGCCCCTGTGGGGGCCGGCTTTTTGTTGGCCCGCCACCGGCAGATCCAGCCGCAGCCGGCACTCCAAAACGTGCCAAGAAAAAAGCCCCGCCGAAGGCAGGGCTTTGAGCCGGAACGCTTTTGGGAGTCTGTCCTCGTTTCGACCCCAGAAGTGGTGTTCCGCACTCCTCACACAAGTGCAACATACGGCCAGAGGAAAAGGTCGAGCAAGGGGGGTGTGGTCCACTGCGCCGGTTGTCCCCTTAGGGGCGGTATGGCACCACCGGCAGGCTCACCGGGCCCTGGCCCGCCGCCAGTGTGGGCGGTGGGTTGAGGGCCAGGGCCGGCTCAGGCAGGCCCTGGCCCTGGGGGGGGGTGCGGCCTGCGCCGGTGGTGTTCGCCCGGGCGATCAGTTGCGCCAGGGGCGCCTCGTTGGCCAGGTACACATGGCTGAGGGTCTGGCTGCCGAAGGCGCGCCGCTGCAGCCGCCAGTCGGGCTCCAGCTGGATCAACACAAAGCCGTCGCGGTCCCGCTGGCGCAGCAGCCCCTGGCCCACCGGCAGCTCCGTGGCATCGCTGGGGCTGATGGCCACCAGGGCGATGCGGTTGCCCTCCTGCTTGAGCCGCAGCCGGTGGCTGCTGCCCAGGTCGCTGCCGCCCACCCGCAGGGAATAGCCGTTGCTGTCGATGTAGCGGCTGCAGATGCCCGTGAAATCAAAGCGGTTGAGGGTTGGATCGATCAGGCCATCGGGCCGGGCCTGCCAGCAGCGGGGTTCCGGGCGGATCTGCTCCAGCACCAGCAGTTTCCAGTCGTTGCGGCCCACCGGTTGGGCCAACACCGCGAAGCGGCTCTGCTCGAGCGGGAGGCTGTTGAACAGGCTGGCGGCCTGGCTGCCGCCCAGGCCCAGCCCGCCCGATGCCCCCGCGAGGGCCAGGGCCAGGCCGGCCCCCAACCGTGGGAGGTAGGTTCGCTGCATGCCGATCACCCCTGCGCTGCCCGTCAGACGCGTGTTGTACCGGATCCGCCGGGGGCAGCCCAGTGCCTGACGGACCAGTGGTGGTGGCGGCCGCCTGCGATGGGGCCTGCAGCGGCAATCCGGGCCCGGGGGGCTGGGGCTGCCTGCTGCGCTTCGCCGACGGCAGCGTGCGCGAGTGGGGTGGGGCGGAGCCCGACACCACCAACAACCGCATGGAGCTCACCGCGGCCCTCACCCTGCTGCAGCAGCTGCAAACGCTGCCCCGCCACCCCGACCTGGCGATCCGCACCGATTCCAAATACCTGATTGATGGCTTCAGCCGCTGGATCAACGGCTGGAAACGCAAGGGCTGGCGCACCGCCTCCGGCTCGCCGGTGCTCAACCGCGACCTGTGGGAGGCCCTCGATGGGGCCCGCATCCCCCAGCTGCCGCTGGTGTACGTGAAGGGCCACAGCGGCGACCGCGACAACGACCGCTGCGATGCGATAGCGGTGGCCTTCTCCAAGGGGCAGCGGCCGCCCTTGGCCCAGGGGGAGGTGCCCGCGGATGGCGCCGCCGCTCCGGCCCCAGAGCCTGCCCCCAAGCCGCTGCTGCAGCTGCTCAGCCGCCTGGAGCTGGCGGATCGCTTGGCGGTGGGGGGTTACGGCCTCAGCCTGATCGAGCTGGCCCAGCTGGTGGAGCTGCCGCTGGCCACCCTGGAGCAGCGCTCCGGCCCCTGGCCCTGGCGCGATTGGCGGGTGGTGCCCGCCGCCGAGGGCCGCTGGCGCTTGGAGCGTGAGGCGTCAGGATCGGAGCAGCGCGAGGGTGGGGGCGATGGCTGATGTCGGCACGGGCGGCCTCTACCGCCGCCTGGTGGGCCCACTGCTCAGCCGCGATGCGGGGGCCGATGCGGAGCAGCTCAGCCAGCTGACCCTGCAGGCCCTGGCCCAGGTGTCGTTGCGGCGCCAGTGGCCCCTGGTGAACACCACCCTGGCGGGGCTGGCGGCGGAGCTGCAGCGCCCGGATCTGCGCCTCGAGCAGACCCTGTTTGGCTGCCGCTTCCAGAACCCCGTGGGCCTGGCGGCGGGGTTCGACAAGAACGCCGTGGCCGCGGGGATCTGGCACCTGTTTGGTTTTGGCTTCGCCGAGCTGGGCACGATCACGTGGCATGCCCAGCCGGGCAATCCCAAGCCGCGGTTGTTCCGCCTGGCGGCGGAGCGGGCGGCCCTGAACCGCATGGGGTTCAACAACGTGGGGGCCCAGGCGGCCCTGCGCACCCTGGAGCGGCAGCAGCTGCCGCCGGCGGGCCAGCGGCCGGCGGTGCTGGGGATCAACCTGGGCAAATCAAAGGTGACCCCGCTGGAGCTGGCCCCCGACGATTACGCCTCCTCCCTGGAGCTGTTGGCTCCCCTGGCGGACTACGCCGTGATCAACGTGAGCTCCCCCAACACCCCCGGGCTGCGGGAGCTGCAGGAGGAGGTGCAGTTGCGCCGGCTGGTGGAGCGGCTGCGGCGCCTGCAGGGCTGCCCGCCGCTGCTGGTGAAGATTGCGCCGGACCTCGACGACGAGGCCATCGATGCCATCGCCCGCATGGCCTACGAGGAGGGGCTGGCGGGGGTGATCGCCGTGAACACCAGCCTCAACCGCCTGGGCCTGGAGCAGCGCCGCATCCCCCAAACCGGCCGCACCCTGGCGGAGGAGGCGGGGGGGCTCAGCGGTGCGCCCCTGCGGGGCCGGGCCCTGGAGGTGCTGCGGCGCCTGCGGGCCGTGGCCGGCCCGGGCCTGCCGCTGATCGGCGTGGGCGGCATCGATTCACCCGAGGCGGCCTGGGAGCGGATCACGGCCGGCGCCTCGCTGATTCAGCTCTACACGGGTTGGATTTATGAGGGCCCCGAGCTGGTGCCGGCCATCCTTGAGGGCCTCAGCCAACAGCTCGACCGCCATGGCTTCCGCAGCCTTGGCGAGGCGGTGGGCAGCGGCGCCCCCTGGCGCTGAGGGCTGCCCGGCGGGGGAATCCTCGATACCGTTCGGGCAGCGCAGGGCGGCCGGTGGTGCTCTCAGGGGTTCAGGAGCGCCTGGCGCCATGGCTGGCACCCACGCTCGCCCCGGTGCTCTCACCCTGGACCTCCTGGTTGTTTCCACGGCGGGTGTACCTGGAGATTCAAGACCGGGCCCTCACCGCCTTGGCCCTCGATGGAGGTGCCGTGGCCTGGAGTGAAACCCTGCCCCTGCCGGAGGGGGTGCTGCAGGGTGGCCATCCCCAAGAGGGCGAGGCCCTTGGCGATCTCCTCGGCGACTGGCTGATCGAGCGCGGCTACGCGGGGGCGCGGCTGCGGGCGGTGTTGCCCTGGCGGGCCAGTGGATGGCGCCTGCTGCAGTGGTCGGCTTCAGCCCCTGACCGCCCCCTGGTCGACCTGCTGCCGGCGGAGCTGGGGCCAGAGGCCTTCGGCGTCCCGTTGGAGCAGTTGGATCTGAATCTGCATCCCCTGGCCGGCGGAGGGGAAGCCCTGCTCTATGGCGCGCGGGCCGATCTGCTGGAGGCCTGGCTGGCGGTGTGCGCGCAGGCGGGCCTGGAGCTGGATGGCTTGGAAGCGGCTGGGCTCTGCTGCCTGCGGGCGGCCGCGGCCGCCCAGGCCCGCTGGCTGCTATGCGCCGAGGCTGAGCAGTGTTGGTTGCTGCTGCTGCGCAAGGGCGCCCCCCGCTGGCAATGGCCCCTGCCGGGGCCCCAGCGGGCCTCCGCCTTGGCTGAAGCCCTGGCGGCTTGCTGCGGGTACGTGCGGCGGCTGGATGCGGAGGCCCTGGAGACCCCGCTTGCCCTGGTGGCCACCGCCGGTGGCTGCCCGGAGCTCGACCCCCTGTTGGCGGAGTTGCATGCGGTGCTGCCCGCCGGCGTCGAGCCCCTGGACCCCCTGGGCGGCGGTGCCATGGGGCTGCTGTGGGGTCTGGCCCTGCCGGAGTTGGAGCCATGAGTCGCCTGGACCGCTTGCCACCACTGGATCTGTTGCGCCAGCGCCGTCTGCAGCGGGGCTTGCCTGCGGCGGTGCCACC
>RHBP01000117.1 GCA_010030955.1 Synechococcaceae bacterium WBB_10_009
AGGATGCGGTGGCGCTGCTCCAAGGCCTCCCGCAGGGGCACGAGCGAGCACTCGCCGCGCAGCAGCAGGAAATTGGCGGCCGATGGCATCGGCGTGAGGCCGGGGATCGCCTGCAGGCGCTGCTGCAGCCAGGCCCCTTCGCGGGCGGTCCAGCGCTGCACGCGATGGCACCAGGCGTGGTGGTGCTGGGGATCACGCAGCAGCGCCTGGGCCACCGCCGCGGCCACCGCATTGATGGGCCAGGGGTCGCGCCAGGCGGCCCAGCGCTGCAGCCGCTCCGGCTGGGCCACCGCATAGCCGATGCGCAGGCCGGCGATGCCGTAGAGCTTGGTGAGGCTGCGGATCACCACCAGGTTGACGTGCTCCGCCACCAGGGGGATCAGGCTCTGGCGCTCGCCATCGGGCACCAGGGGCAGAAAGGCCTCATCGCAGATCACCAACCGGTGGCGCCGCAGGAGAGGCTCCAGCGCAGCGCGGCTCCAGAGCTGGCCGGTGGGGTTGTGGGGGTTGGTGATCCACAGCACCGGCGCCGGGGGAAACTCCGGCAACGGGCCGGGGGCAGAGCCGGCCCACTGCAGCGGCAACGGTGCCGTCTGCACCGCCCCATCCCAGCAGCGCAGGGCCCGGCCGTAATCGGCGAAGCCCGGCTGGGGCAGCAGCGACGGCCCCAGCGCGGCGGCATCACGGGCCGCCCAGGTGAACAACTCCGCGGCGCCATTTCCCGGCAGCACCATGGCGGCATCCAGGCCGTGCAGCGCCGCGATCAAACTGCGCAGGGGCAGGGCGGTGCGGTCGGGGTAGGGCTGCAGGGGTGCCCGCCAGGCGGCCCAACGGGCCAGCCAGGGCAAGGCCAGGGGCGCCAAGGAGGCACTGGCATCCAACAGCCGATGGGGCGCGCAGCCCAGGCGACGGGCCGTGGCCTCCAGATTGCCGCCGTGGGTTTCGGGCACGGTGCCTTGCCGGCTCAAGCCCCCAGCCTGATCGACGGAGCCGCCCACCGCCGGTAAAACACGCGCACTGCCCCCTGCAGCCATGCCCCGCTCCCCCCGCAGCCGGCGCTGGCCGGGCCCTGCAACGGCGCTCCCGGCCGCATTGATGGCAGCGAGCGTGCAGGCCTCCATGCCAGGCCCAGCCCTGGCGCTGACCCCGGAGGCCCTGGTGCGCACCCTGGAGCAACGCCGGTGTGAACGCTGCCAGCTGCAGGATGCCGACCTGGTGCAGGCCGATCTGCGCGAAGCCAGGCTGCGGGGCGCCCAACTGCAGCGGGCCAACCTGAGCGGCGCCCGGCTCGATGGCGCCGATCTGCGCGGCGCCAACCTGAGCCACACCAGCCTGGTGGGGGCATCCCTGCGGGGGGCCGACCTGCGCGGCAGTCTGCTGATCGGCACCGACCTGCGCGACTGCGACCTGAGCGAAGCCCAACTCGATGCGGCGGCTTTAAACCGCAGCCACTGGCAGCAGGCCCGGGGCGTGACCACCGGCTCCCAGGGCTACGCCGAACTGCACAACGCCGGCGTCCATGCCGCCCAGGCGGGACGCCACGCGGAGGCGGAGCGCTGGTTCAGCGGCGCCATCCAACAACTCCCCAACGCCGCCATCAGCTGGGTGGCCCGGGGCATGAGCCGCGCCGAACAGGGCCAGTTCAGCCTCGCCGCCCAGGACCTGCGCTATGCCGGTCGGCTCTACGGAGCCATGGGCGACCAGGAGCAGGCGAAGGCCCTTGATCAGGCCGCAACGCTGCTCGTGGCCCCCAACGCCCGCAGCAAGGGGGGCAACGGCCTGGGCTCCCAGCTGCTCGGTGGTGCCATGGCGGCGTTCAAGGTGATTGCCCCGCTGGCGGCCAAGGCGATGCTGCCGGCGCCGCTCTAGAAGCCCGGGTTGCCGGTGCCCATGAACTGGCGTGCCTCGCGGGTCACCGCTTGGTAGCCGTAGCCGTAGGTGCCGCCCTCGCCGTCGTTGATCACCCGCGGCGTCACCAGAATCACCAACTCACGCTTGCTGCGGGCGTTGTTGGAGCTGCGGAAGAACTGACCCACGAAGGGGAGGTCCCCGACGATGGGCCACTTGGTCACCGCCTGGTTGTCGGCGTCGGAGATCACACCGGTGAGGATGAGGGTCTGGCCATCCCGCACCCGCACCGTGCCGGTGTCGAGGCGCCGCACCTGCAGGATGTTGATGCGCCCGCAACCGGCCACCTGCTCCACCGAGTTGGCCCCGGCCCGGGCGGAGATGGAGGGCGACAGCGCGAACGACACAAAGCCGTTGTCGTCGATCTTGAGCACCCGGGCACCGAAGGTGAGCCCTTCCGTGCCGAACTGGGGCTGGCAGGTGTTGGGGGCTCCGTTCTGTCCCGCCTGCACGATGTAGTCGGTGATCACCTGGGAGCCCACCGTCACAAACGCCTCGTTGGAGTAGGGGCGTCCGATGCTGGCGGTGTTGAGCACGGTGTTGGACCCGGCCGCGGCGGCGGAGGCCGCGAGGGCCACCTCCTTGCCCCCCTGGATCGGGTCGTCGTTCTCGCTGAGGATCAAGGTGGGGCTGGCCAGCACCTTGGTGCTGCTGGAGACGATCGCCGCCCGCACCAGGTCGTAGAAGTTGTTGTTGGCGTAGGCGGTGCCGGGGTTGAGGGGCGCCGGTGTGGCACTGGCCGCGATGTCAACCGTGGTTTGCGATGTCGAACCGCTGTTGCTGGTGGTGGTGTTAGCCAACTGCTGCTGCAACTTGGCCGTTTGGGAGCCACCGCTGATGGTGTCAAAGCCACCGTTGGGCGAAGGGGGCAAGCGGTTGTTGAACGCACCGATCAGCCGCCCTTCGTCGTTGACGATGAAGTTGTTGCCGTAGCGGAAGGCAAAGCTGTTCTTCACGGCCGCTTCGTTCTCCAGCGCCACATCGAGGATCTTCACGGACAGGGCCACCTGCCGCTCCCGCAGGTCGATCTGGCGCAGGTAGTTCTCCGCCACCGCCACCACCTGGGGATCCCCCACCAGGGTCACGGACTGCAGGCGGGAATCGGTGGTACCGCTGAGGCCCCGCAGGGGGCCAGCCGCGGCGCCGTAGGTCTCGGTGGTGGTGATCGTCTCGCGTTTGGTCTGCTGCTGCGCCTCGCCGCCCGCCACCTGATTGGCCTGCGACTGGCCCTGGGTGACGGTGTTGGTGATCAGGTTGACCTTGGTCATGCGGGCCCCGAGGCTGGCCAGGTAATCGGCCGCCGAGGCGGCCGACGCCTGGTTCAACCGGTACACCTTGGAGAGCTGGGCGCCGAAGGTCTTCGATTGCACCGAGGGCCCCACCATCAGCATGCGGCCCTCCTGCTTGGCCTGCAGACCCGAGGCCAGCAGCACCGCGTTGATGGCCCGTGCGTAGCTTTCACCGCGGAACGCCAACGACACCGTCGGCGATGGCGCCGCCGCAGGGGCCGCGGCCACCGCGGTGGTGCCCATGGGCTCGTCGCCCACGTAAACAAAGCCATAGCCCCCCATCTGGGCGAGGGCCATCAGGGCATCCCGCGCCGGTGCGTTGCGCAGGGTCATGGTGACCGGCGGGCCGCTGAGGTTGAGGTAGCTGCGGTTGCGCAGCACCATCGTTCCCACGGCCATGTCCCCCAGGGGTGGCGCCACGGCACGGGGCTGAAGCGGTGGGGCATAACTGGCCTGGGGCAAGGCGCCGGGTTGCCGCAGGTTGAACTGCCCGGTTTGGGCGGGTGGGGTGACGACCCCCGTGAAGCTCAGGATGAGATCGCGGCCGTCGGCACTCACCATGGGGCGCCCCAGGGGCACGCCGGGCAGGGGCGTTACGGCAATGCGGTAGCTGCTGCCGGCACCGTCGATGCTCACCTGCCGCAACCCCGCCTCGGGGAACGCCATGGTCTGCGGACCCAGTCGCAGGGCGCTGGGGCTGGCCAGCTGCAACTCCCCTTGCCAGCCGCCGGCACCCTGGCTCTGGCGCAACACCGGCCCCGGCCCAGCACCCTGAATCACCACCTCCACGCCATCGGCGCTGCGGCGCACCTGCAGCAGCAGCGCGCCGCCATTGGGGGCGGGCTGCTGCTGCAGGTGCTGCACCGACTGGGGAGGCCGGGCCGGGGCCTGAGCGTGGGCGTCCACCCCAGCCACCAGGGTGGCCATCGCGGCGGCGGCGGCCCTGGCCGCAAACAAACCGCGATGGATCATCAATGGCCCGGGGCAGCGTTGGCCGGATGGTATCGACGGCGGGGCCGTGCCACCAGGGTGAGGGGTTGCGGCCGTTATGGCGACGGCCGGGCGTCGTAGTAGCTGAGGTTGAGACGCAGTTCAGCGGGGGTGCCCGCCTTCACCGCCAAATCGCTCTGCACCATCAGGGGCGAGAGGCGCTCCAGCCGCCGCAGGAATTGCACCAGCTGCGGGCCGGCACCGCGGGCGGTGAGCAACACACTGGTTTTGTCCCAGCCCGGAGCCAACAGGGGATCCGCCGGTGGCTTGGCGGGCTTGGCGCTGGGCTTGGCGGTGTGACCAGCGGTTGGCGCAGCGGTGGTGGGTGATGGCACCGGTTCGTAGCGATCCAGCACCACCCCGGCGGCGGCGGCTTCAGCGCTCAACATCGCCAACAGCGTGGAGACATCCCCACTGCCCGCGATCAGGGTGCTGATCTGCCGGTTGCTGGCCTCAGCCCGCTGCAGACGCTGCTCGAGGTCAGCGAGTTGCCGGCGCAACAGCGGCAGCCGCTGGCGCCCCTCCTGCAACTGCCCCCAACGCTGCCGCTCCAGCTGCAATCCCTGCCATTGCGGACCCACCACCAGGGCCCCGATGGCCAGGGCCAGCAGGCCGCCGAGCAACACCGGCCCCGCCACCAACACCCGCTGGCGGTGCCGCTCCGTCAGCCCCGGCCACGCACTCATCGCAACACCCCCGCCCGCTGCAGCAGCTGCAGACGTCTGGCCAGGCCATCGGCCTGGAGGCTCGCCAACACCGACGCCTGCTGCTGCGGCTGCAGGCTGGCAAAGCGGGCGGTGAGCTCCCATCCCAACGGTTCCGTTGGCTTGTCGCGGCTGAGTTTCACCACGGTCACCCCATCCGGCTGAACCAACGGGGAGCGGGCGAGCAGCAGCTGCAGGCCATTCACCCGCCGAAAGGCCTCCGGATCGGCCGCCACCCCCTTGAGCTGCAGCTGCTCCCCCTGCACCTGCAACGCGGTGACCTGCACCCCAGCCGGCGTCACCCGCAGCACATCGGTGAGCAACGCCGATCCGGATTGCACCGCCACGATCCCCCGCGCCAACCCCTCGGTGCTCCGCTCCAGCTGCCGCACGCGCCGTCGCGCCTGCTGAACGCGGGTCTCCAGGGCCTGGCGTTGAACCGGCACCCCCTGCAGGGCATCGGCCTGGGCGGCCAGCTGCCAGCGGTGCACCTGCAGGGCCACGCCCAGGGCTGACACCGCCACAACGGGCAGCAGCCCCAGGGCCAGGCCCCGGCGCAGCAACGGTGCGGCAGGGGCA
>RHBP01000118.1 GCA_010030955.1 Synechococcaceae bacterium WBB_10_009
CTTGCGGGTTTTGAGGCCCAGGGCCGGTTTGCCCCAGGGGGTCACCGGGCCAGAGCGGCCGATCGGTGCGCGGCCCTCGCCACCACCGTGGGGGTGGTCGCAGGGGTTCATCACGCTGCCGCGGACCTGCGGGCGACGGCCCAGCCAGCGGCGGCGACCAGCCTTGCCCAAGCTGGTGTTGCGCACCTCGGAGTTGCCCACTTCGCCGAGGGTGGCGTAGCACTCACGGCGCACCAACCGCACCTCGGTGGAGGGCAGCTTGAGGGCGACGTAATCGCCCTCCTTGGCCATCACCTGGGCGCTGGCGCCTGCCGTGCGCACCATCTGGCCGCCGCGGCCGGCATAGAGCTCCACGCAGTGAACGCTGGAGCCGAGGGGGATGGCCGAGAGCGGCAGGGCGTTGCCGTTCTCGATCGGGGCCTCGGGGCCGGACACCACGGTGGAGCCCACGGCCACCCCGGCCGGAGCCAGGATGTAGCGCTTCTCGCCATCGGCGTAGAAGAGCAGCGCCAGGCGGGCGTTGCGGTGCGGGTCGTAGTGGATGGCGGCCACCCGGGCCTCCACGCCGTGCTTGTCACGGCGGAAGTCCACGAGGCGGTAAAGGCGCTTGTGGCCACCGCCGCGGTGGCGGCAGGTGATCACACCGCGGTTGTTGCGGCCCTTGCGCTGGTGCTTGGCCACCACCAGGCCCCGCTCACGGCCGCGGCCGGTGACTTCAGCGAAGTCGCTGGCGACACGGGTGCGGGTGCCGGGGGTGATTGGGCGGTACTTACGGATTCCCATGATTCGTTAAACCCCTCAGGCTTCAGGGAAGAGCTGGATGGCATTGCCATCGGCCAGGCGCACCACCGCCTTCTTCACCTGGGCACGTTTGCCGGCGAAACGACCCACGCGGCGGGTGCGGCGCGGGGGGTTCATGGTGCTCACACCAACAACCTTCACGTCGAACAGCTGTTCAACGGCGGCCTTGATGTCGGGCTTGGCGGCCCGGTGGTCCACCTCGAAGGTGTACTGGTTTTGCTCGATGGCCCGGGTGGCCTTCTCGGTGATCAGCGGCCGGCGGATCACATCCGCCAGGCGGCCGTTAAAGCGTTCAGTCATCGCCGTAGACCTCCTGAATCTTCGCGAGCGCTTCCTCGCTCACCACCAGGGCGTTGGCGTGGAGCAGATCGAACACGTTGAGCTGATCAGCGGCGATCAGCTTCACCTTTTCAAGGTTGCGCACCGAGCGGCGCACCACCTCACTGGGGGCATCCAGCACCACCAGCACCTTGGCGCCATCGGCGATGCCGAAGCGGCCCAGGGCGGCGGTGATTTCCTTGGTCTTGGGGGTGTCCAGACCAACGGCGAACCCCTTCACCACGGTGATGTCCGCCAGGCGGCTCATCAGGGCGGTGCGCAGCGCCAGACGACGCTCCTTGCGGTTCATCGCCAGGGTGTAGGTGCGGGGCTTGGGCCCGAACACCACGCCACCACCGGGGCGCAGGGGGGTGCGGATCGAACCCTGACGGGCCCGACCGGTGCCCTTCTGCTTGTAGGGCTTGCGGCCACCGCCGGCCACCTCGGCACGGGTGAGCGTGCTGGCGGTGCCCTGGCGGGCGTGGGCCAGCTGACGCACCACGGCACGGTGGATCAGATCGTTGGCGGTGGTTTCCTTGGCGACCTTCAGGTCGAGGCTGGCCTTGCCGGCCTCCTTGCCCTGCCAATCGCGAACTACACAGTTAGCCATGTCCGTTCTCCTCAGTTCGCGGCCTTGGCACCCACCCGCTTGGCGGGAAGGATGTTGAGCAGGGCGCCGGGCTTGCCGGGCACCGAGCCTTTGACCACCAGCAGGTTGCGCTCGGCATCCACCTTGAGGATGGTGAGGCCCCGGGTGGTGATCTGCTTGCCGCCGTAGCGGCCGGCCATGCGCTTGCCGGGGTACACGCGGCCGGGGGTGGTGCCGGCGCCGGTGGAACCCGGTTCGCGGTGGTTCTTGGAACCGTGGGTCATGGGGCCGCGGCTGAAGCCGTGGCGCTTCTGATAGCCCGCGAAACCACGACCGATGGTGTCGCCACTCACATCGACCTTCTGGCCCTCTTCGAAGGCGGCAACGGTGATGTCACCACCGAGCTCCAGGCCGTCGACGGAGTCGACGCGGTATTCCTTGAGGTGGCGCAACAGCCCATCGCCGGACTTGGCCAGGTGACCCTTGGCCGGCTTGTTGACGAGCTTGTCGCGGATGTCACCGAAGCCCAGCTGAACGGCGGTGTAGCCGTCAGTGCTGTCGGTTTTGAGTTGGGTGATGCGGCAGGGGCCCGCCTCGATCACGGTGACCGGGATGGATCTGCCTTCGTCGTCGAAGAACTGGGACATGCCCAGTTTCTTCCCAAGAATGCCGATGGACATAAGGAGAAGAAACGCCAGCGGGACCACCACACCCCGGGGCAGAAGCCTCAGGAGTGGCGTGGCTGAATCGCGGTGCGCAGTTGGGCCGGATCGCTGCTGCGGCACCGGACGATGCCCGGGTGGCAGGCGGAAGATTCGGTTGGGCTAGCGGCGTCGAAACAGCGGGGCTGGGACTTGCTCCGGCCGGCTCAAGGATGCGAGATCCGCGATCGGTGGGGGAGCAGTTTCCCGGCGGTTCTGAAGAACCACACGGGCCCGGGAAGGCCGCCACCACTGGCGACCTTGTGCAATGCGCTGGAGGCCCGGCTAGCGGACGGGCACAGGTTGCAATTGCACAGTCGTCGATGGTACCGCACGGCCCTCCCCCCTCCCCCAATGCCGGAGCCTGCTGCCAGACTTCCCGCAGCATTGCCCCGCCCCATGCCCCTGCTGCTGACCGGCCGCGGTTTCCGCCAGGAGCTGGAGCGGGCCGGGGCCCTGGCCCTCTATGCCCCCTTGGAGGGCGGCGCTGAAACCCGGCTGCTGCGCCGGCTGCGGGCGGCCGGCTACCGGGCCCAGATCAACTCCGCCCGCGGGCTGGGGGACCCGGAGGCGTTCCTGCTGGAGCTCCACGGCGTGCGGCCGCCTCACCTGGGCCACCAGAGCGTGGGGCGCGGAGCCGCCGTGGGCGAGGTGCACATGGCCGCCCCGCAGCTGGGGCACCTGCTGGAGGGCAGCGAGGCCCCCGTGGTGCTGTGGCTGTTGGAGGGCCAGGTGCTCTCCCGGGCCGAGCTGGCCTCCCTGCTGGAGCTCACCCGCCGGGAGCCCCGCCTCAAGATCGTGGTGGAGCTGGGGGGATCGCGGAGCCTGCGCTGGCAACCCCTGGCCAGCGTGCTCGCCCAGGCCGCTTGAACCGGGCCGAGGCGGCGCTGGCCGCCGGCCGCTGGGTGAAGTTGATCTGCGGCGCCAGCAACCAGGACCTGGCCGCCATCGAAGACCTGTGCGCCCTCTACAGCCTGGCGGGGGTGCACTGCATTGATGTGGCCGCCGACGCCGCCGTGGCGGCCGCCGCCCGGCGGGGCATCGCCTGGGCCCAAGGGCGCGGGGCGGACGCCCCGTGGCTGATGGTGAGCCTCAGCGATGGCGAAGACCCCCACTTCCGCAAGGCCCGCTTCGACCCCCAGCGCTGCCCGGCGGACTGCCCGCGCCCCTGCCAGCGGGTGTGCCCGGCCCTGGCGATCGGCGCCAGCGGGGGGGTGATCCCGGAGCGCTGCTACGGCTGCGGCCGCTGCCTGCCCGCCTGCCCGCTGGGGCTGATCACCGAGGCCCCCCAACTGCTCAGCCCGGAGGCGGTGCCCGAGCTGCTGGCCCGCCTGCGGCCCGACGCCGTGGAGCTGCACAGCCAGCCCGGCCGGGGGGAGGCATTCCAGCGGCGGCTGGCCCAGGTGCTGGCCAGCGGCGTGCCCCTGCGGCGCCTGGCGGTGAGCATGGGGCCCGACGGCGGCGCCGGCCCCGCCGGGCCCCAAGCCCTGGCGGCGGAGCTGTGGCAGCGGTTTGCGCCGCTGCGGCAGGCGGGGCTGCGGGTGCTCTGGCAACTGGATGGACGGCCGATGAGCGGTGATGTGGGGGCCGGCACGGCCCATGCGGCGGTGAAGCTGCTGCGGGCGGTGCGGCCCTGGGCCCCGCCGGGGCCGCTGCAGCTGGCGGGGGGCACCAACGCCAGCAGCCTGGGGCTGCTGCAACCCAGCGACGGCGCCGCCGGTGTGGCCTTCGGCGGCATGGCCCGCCGCCTGCTGCAGCCGCTGTTGCTGGCGGCGGAGCAGCGGGGCAGCCCGCTGCGCGAGCAGAACGACCTGCTGGAGCAGGCGCTGCCCCTGGCCCAGGGGTTGGTCCAGCCGTGGCTGGGGCGTTGATGGCTAGAACGCCTGTGCAGCCCATCACGCCGGAGCCGGGGCCATCCCCCGCCGCTTCGGCCCAGGCCATGGAGCCCACCGCCATCACCCACCAGCGCATCACCGACGACCTGGATCGGTTGTTGGAGCTGCTGCCCGCCGCCGTGCGCCAAGCTCTGCAGGCCCCGGCGGCCCGGGAGCAGTTGCTGGAGGTGGTGCTCGACCTGGGCCGGGTGCCGGAGGCCCGCTACCCCGGCCGGGCGGTGGCCCTGGGGGAAGCGGTGCTGGAACGCAGCGACCTGGAGGCCGTGGTGCAGCGGCTCGGGGCCTTCGGCGGCGACAACCGCGCCGGCATTGAGCGCACCCTGCACCGCATCAGCGCCATCCGCAACCGCACCGGTGCGGTGGTGGGGCTCACCTGCCGGGTGGGCCGGGCCGTGTTCGGCACCGTGGCCATGGTGCGCGACCTGATGGACACAGGCCAATCGCTGCTGTTGATGGGCCGACCGGGCGTGGGCAAGACCACCGCCCTGCGGGAGATCGCCCGGGTGCTGGCCGACGACCTGGGCAAACGGGTGGTGGTGATCGACACCAGCAACGAAATCGCCGGCGATGGCGACATCCCCCACCCGGCCATCGGCCGGGCCCGGCGCATGCAGGTGGCCCGGCCCGAACTGCAGCACCAGGTGATGATCGAGGCGGTGGAAAACCACATGCCGGAGGTCATCGTGATCGATGAAATCGGCACCGAACTGGAGGCCCAGGCGGCCCGCACCATCGCCGAACGCGGCGTGATGCTGGTGGCCACAGCCCACGGCAATGAACTGGCCAACTTGGTGAAGAACCCCACCCTCAGCGACCTGGTGGGGGGCATCGAGTCGGTCACCCTCGGCGATGAGGAGGCCCGCCGGCGCCGCAGCCAGAAAACGGTGCTGGAGCGGGCGGCGGAACCCACCTTCCCCGTGGCGGTGGAGATGCACAGCCGCCACCGCTGGTCGGTGCACCGCGACGTGGCCCGCACCGTGGACCTGCTGCTGCGGGGCCAACTGCCGCGGCCGCAGGTGCGCGAACTCGATGGCGACGGGCGCCTGCAGCTGCGCGAGACGAGCGACCCCCCGGCCGCCGAGGGGCCGCGGCGGC
>RHBP01000119.1 GCA_010030955.1 Synechococcaceae bacterium WBB_10_009
GGCGACACCGGCGGCGCCTGGGTCAACGAGGATTCACCCTGCACACCGGGCCTTGAGCGCAGCCGCGCCCGCCTGCGCTGCGAACAGGCCTGGCAGGCCACGGGGCTGCCGCTGCAGATCTTTCGGTTGCCGGCGATCTATGGCCCGGGCCGCAACCCGTTCGGCGACCTGCGGGCCGGACGCAGCCGGCTGCTGCATCGCCCCGGCCAGGTGTTCTGCAGGGTGCATGTCGATGACATCTGCGGTGCCCTGCTGCACTGTCTGACCCTGCCCGCCGCCCAGCGGCCCCCGGTGGTGAATGTGGTCGACGATGCACCCTGCCCGGCCAGCGAGCAGCTCGGTTATGCGGCCCACCTGCTGGGCTGCAAGCTGCCGGAGGTGCAGCCGTTTGCCACGGCCCGGGCCAACCTGAGTCCGATGGCCCTGAGTTTCTGGCAGGAGAACCGACGCGTCAGCAATGCCCTGTTGTGCCAGCAGCTGGGCTACCGGCTGCGCTACCCCAGTTACCGCGAGGGACTGCGTGCCGCGCTGGCCGAAGAAGGGGCGCAACCCGACGGCGTGGAGGCAGGATCGGCCACGTAGGGGACCCCCAGGTCCTGGAGCAGACGCCCCCAACGCAGCTCGATCCAGCCCTTGCTCACCCCGGTCACCATCGCGAAACCGATCCCAGCCAGCAACATCCAGCGCAGCATGGCCCCCGCAACAGGAACTGAGGCCCCATCCAACTGCAGCGGCGGCCCCCTGGCCATCGCCCTGGGCGATCCGGCCGGCATCGGTGCCGAAGTGACGCTGAAGGCGCTGGCCACCGATCGCTGGCTGCGGGCCCCGGAACCACCGGTGCTGGTGGGCTGCCGCCGCTGGCTCGAGGGCTGCTACAGCGAGCTGCGTGAAGCCTGCGACGCCCCCCTGCGGGATCCAGCCACCCTGGAGATCGTCGACCTGCCCCTGGGCGAGCCGGTCAGCCCGGGCCACAGCGACGCCGCCTGCGGCGATGCCTCGTTTGGCTGGCTCAACCATGCCACCGCGCTGGTGCAGAGCGGCCGCTGCCGGGCCCTGGTGACGGCACCGATCGCCAAGGCCAGCTGGCATGCCGCCGGCCACGCCTATCCCGGGCAGACCGAACGCCTGGCCGAGCTGGCCGGCGTGAATGAGGCAGCGATGCTGTTCACGGCGCGCGCACCCCAGGGACACTGGCGCTTCAACACGCTGCTGGCCACAACCCACATCCCCCTGGAGACGGTGCCGGCGGCCCTGGATGGGGCACTGATCAGCCGCAGACTGGACACGCTGCTGGCCTTCTGCCGCCGCTTCAACCCCAGGCCCCATCTGGTGGTGGCCGCCCTCAACCCCCATGCCGGGGAGGCGGGCGCCCTGGGCACCGAGGAGCGCGACTGGCTCAACGCCTGTCTGGCGGCGTGGCAGGCCCGCCATCCCGACGTGCGGCTGGAGGGGCCGATGCCCCCCGACACCTGCTGGCTGGGGGCCGCCCCGGCCTGGCAGGGACAGGGCCGGGGTGCCGATGGCTACCTGGCCCTGTACCACGACCAGGGCCTGATCCCGGTGAAGCTGCTGGCCTTCGACCAGGCGGTGAACACCACCCTGGGGTTGCCGTTCCTGCGCACGTCGCCGGACCACGGCACGGGGTTTGCCATCGCCGGCCAGGGGATCGCCCGCGCCGACAGCATGCGGGCCGCCCTGGAGGCGGCCCAGGAGTTGGCTTAGCCGGGCTTCACCCGCATCAACACCTGGCCGAATTCCACGGGGGTGCCGTTCTCCACAAGGATCTCCACCACCTCCCCGCTCACCTCAGACTCCAGCTCGTTCATCAGCTTCATGGCCTCGAGGATGCACACGGTCTGGCCGACGCTGATGCGGCCACCCAGCTCCACAAACGAGGGGTCCGTGGGGGAGGGGGCCCGGTAGAAGGTGGCCACCATGGGGGCCGTGATCTCCACCAGATCACCGCGCACGGCGGGGGCCGGCGGCGGCGCGGCCGAGGGGGCCACGGGGGCAGCGGAAGGGGCCGGCAGGGGGGCGGCCACGGTGGGGGCCGCCTGCATCACCACCTGGGGCTGGCTGGCGGGGAGGTTGCGGCGCAACTCCAGCCGGAAATCATCCCCCTCGAGCTTGAGCTCCTGGATGTCGCTGTCGCCCAGCAGGGCGATCAGGTCGCGCAGTTGGCTGTGATCGAGTTGCATGGCGATCAGTTCTCGCGGCCGAGGTAGCTATCGGTCCGGGTGTCGATCTTGATCTTTTCGCCGATGGAAAGGAAGAGGGGCACCATCACCTGGGCGCCAGTTTCCACAATGGCGGGCTTGGTGCCGCCGGTGGCGGTGTCGCCCTTCACGCCCGGATCGGTCTGGGTGATTTCCAGCACCACGGAGTTGGGCAGCTCCACCTCGAGGGGCTTGCCGTTCCAATAGACCACGTTCACCTCCATGCCCTCTTTGAGGTATTTGCGCTGGTCGCCGATCTGCTTGGCGGTCAGGCGGGTTTCCTCGTAGGAGGCCATGTCCATGAAGACGTAGTCATCGCCCTCCATGTAGGTGTGCTGCAGCACCGCCTTCTCCAGCTGGGCCTGGGGAACGGTTTCACCGGCGCGGAACGTTTTCTCCACCACGTTGCCGCTCTGCACCGCCTTCAACTTGGTGCGCACAAATGCAGAGCCTTTGCCGGGTTTGACGTGCAGGAACTCGACCACACGCCAGACCTGGCCGTCGATTTCGATCGTCGTGCCGGTGCGAAAGTCGTTGCTCGAGATCATCCCGGCCGAACGGTTCAGGCGGGATCATACGGCTGTGCCAGAGTCCCGGCAGAGACAAGGCTGCAGCATGGATCTCAAGGGCTGGCTCCCCCTTGGCCCCACCCTCCAGGCGCTCCCCAGGGCCCTGCGGGCGGTGGTGGCAACGGCGCTGGTGCTGCTGATCACGGGGTTGCCCCTGGGGGTGCCCGCCTGGGCCGCCCTGCCCCCCGGCAATGCGGTCACCGATCCGGCCGCCATCCTGCGCGATGCCCTGCCGATTCAGCAGGGGGATCTGCAGGAGCTGCAGCACCGCCTGGAGAGCACCAGCGACGACCTGCGGGCCAAACGCTGGAGCGCCCTGGCCGGCACCGTGCGCCGCAGCCAGACCCTGCTCAACACCCGCAGCGCGGCGATTCGGGCCAGCCTGCCGGCGGGCCAGGCCACCGAAGGCAACCAACTGCTCGACCAACTGGAGGGCCAGCTGCAAACCCTGGCGGCCTCCAGCGAAGCGGCCGACCGTGATGGCTTCCTGGCGGACCGCCGCGCCGCCCTCACCACCATCGGCCAACTGGAGGCCCTGCTGGTGGGCGCGTTTCCGTTTGCGATCCCGGCGGAATTCGATGCCCTGCCGCGGCTGCTGGGGCGCGCCACCGTGGCCATCGACACCACCAAGGGGCCGCTGATCGCCGTGGTGGATGGCTACAACGCGCCGCTCACCGCCGGCGCCTTCGTGGATCTGGTGCAGAGGGGCTTCTACGACGGCCTGCCCTTCACCCGGGCCGAGGACTTCTATGTACTGCAGACCGGTGACCCCAAGGGCGCTGAGACCGGCTACATCGACCCCAAAACCAAGGCGGAGCGCCATGTGCCCCTGGAGATCCGGGTGCCCGGGGAAGCCGCGCCCTTCTACAACCAAACCTTCGAAGACCTGGGGCTGTTCAAGGCCACGCCGGTGCTGCCCTTCGCCACCCTGGGCACCCTGGGCTGGGCCCACTCCGATGAGGCCCTCGACGACGGCTCGTCGCAGTTTTTCTTCTTCCTCTACGAAGCGGAGCTCACCCCCGCCGGCCTCAATCTGGTGGACGGGCGCTACGGCGCCTTCGGCTACGTGGTGGACGGCTTCGAGGTGCTGGAGGAGCTGGGCGTGAACGACGGCATCGTGACGGCGCGGGTGATCGAAGGGGCCGACAACCTCCAGCCCCACGCCTGATCCCGTGCTGCTGCGCGACCTGGGAGAAGCGGAGCTGCTGCGGCGCCTGGCGGCCTACGCCCCCCCGGGCCAGCTGGACGATGACGCGGCGGTCCTGCGGCCCAGCGGCGACGCCCCCCTGGTGGTCAACACCGACCTGCTGGTGGACGGGCTCCACTTCAGCGACGCCACCATGGGGCCTGAGGATGTGGGCTGGCGCGCCGCCGCCGCCAACCTCTCCGACCTGGCGGCCATGGGCTGCGGCCCCGTGGTGGGGATCACGGTGGGGCTGGTGGCCCCGGCCGACACCCCCTGGGCCTGGGTGGAGGGCGTCTACGCCGGCCTGAGCAGCGCCCTGGGGCACCACGGCGGCCAGCTGCTGGGGGGCGACTGCAGCGGGGGAGACCAGCGCATGCTGGCGATCACGGCCCTGGGGCGGGTCGGCGCCGGGGTGATCCGCCGCGGCGACGGCCGGGCCGGCGATTGGCTGGTGAGCACGGGGCCCCATGGTTTGAGCCGGCTGGGGCTGGCCCTGCTGCAACGGGAGCTGCCGGCGCCGCAGGCCACGGGCCTGGGGGAACCGTTGCGGCAGCGGGCCATCGCGGCCCACCGCCGCCCCCGCCCACGGCTGGATGCGGTGCAGGCCCTGGCCCAGTGCCAGCCCCCGGGCAGCCCCTGGCGGGTGGGCGGCACCGACAGCAGCGATGGCCTGGGGGCGGCCGTCGCCCAGCTGGCTGGGGGCGCCGGCTGCGTGGCCGAACTCAACAGAAACGCCCTGCCGATGCCACCGGAACTGGCCCACCTGCCCCAGGGGGAGGGGTGGTGCCTGGGGGGCGGCGAAGACTTCGAACTGGTGCTGGCGCTGGAGCCCGCCTGGGGGGAGGCCCTGGTGGCGGCGCTGCCGGGTTGCCAGCGGATTGGAGACCTGGTGGCCCCAGGGGCTGGAGACGCGGCGGCGGCGGGATCACTTCGGTGGCAGGCCAGCGGTGAACCCGTGACGGGCCACCGCGGCTACAGCCACTTTTGACTCAGGCCCAGTTTTTGGCCACGATCTCGGCCAGGTCGACGACGCGCTGGCTGTAGCCCCACTCGTTGTCGTACCAGCAGACGATCTTCACCATGTTGCCGCCCATCACCAGGGTGAGATCGGCATCCACGATCGTGCTCTCGTCGGTGCCGGCGTGGTCGCTGGACACCAGGGGCAGATCGCAGTACTTGATGATCCCCTTCATGCCGTTCTCGGAGGCGGCCTTGAGCACGGCGTTCACCTCCTCGGCGGTGGTGTCGCGGCCGGTCTCAAACACCATGTCGCACACCGACACATTGGGGGTGGGCACCCGCAGGGCGATGCCGCTGAGCTTGCCCTTCACCTC
>RHBP01000120.1 GCA_010030955.1 Synechococcaceae bacterium WBB_10_009
GGGCGCGGGCCAGCGAATGGCGAATCGCCGAAGGCAGATCGTCTTGATCGCATTCGCTTCGGTAGCCGCCGTTCTCCAGCCGGCAGACAACGGAGTAGCGCATGGGATCGGGACAACCGGGTCACCCCAGAAGTAACCAAGCGCACGCAAGGGCGGGCAGCGCCTTGGAATTGATTTAAGAATTCGGCCTGTGCTGTCCCCTCGGGGCGTTGTTGCGTCTGTGTCCATGCCCACCGCCCCCGGCAGCCAAGCCCAGCCCCTCGACCTGCAGCGGCTGTGGCGCAACCGGCCCTTCCGCAGCTTCTGGCTGGCGAACCTGATGTCCAACCTGGGCACCAGCGCCTTCGTGATGGCGATGACCTGGCTCACGGTGAAGACCTACGGCGCCCACGGCATTGCGCTGCTGGCCCTGGGTTACGGCATTCCCCAATGCCTGCTGCAGGTGTTCGGCGGCGCCACCACCGACCGGGTGCCACGCCGGCTGCTATTTCTGCGCACCCAGAGCGCGCTGCTGCTGGTGGCCTCGCTGCTGTTGCTGGCCACCACCCGGGGCATGGTGCCGCTGTGGTTGCTGGTGGGGGTGAACGCCTGCAACGGCGTGATCTCCGCCTTCGACACGCCGGCCCGCACGGCATTGATCAGCGAGATGGTGGAGCGCGAGGAGCTGGTGGTGGCCCAGCAGGTCTACAGCGTGGCGTCGAATGTCACCAACGTGTTTGGCCCCGCCCTGGGGGGCGTGCTGCTGAGCATCGGCAGCGGCGACCGCAGCCACGAGGAGCTGGCGTTTCTGTTCAATGTGCTGAGCTTCCTGCCGTTGCTGGCCTGCATCCCCTGGCTGCCGCGCACGCCGGCACCGGGCGGCTCGGCAAGCCGGCCCGCGCTGTGGCGCTCAATCCGCGAAGGGTTGAGCTACGTGCGCCGGCAACGCCCGCTGCGGCTGTTGCTGCAGCTGCTGGCCCTGGTGATGCTGCTGGGCCTGCCCTTCCAGACGCTGCTGCCGATCTTTGTGCACGACCACGCCTCCATGGCGTCCAACCACTCCACCTATGCGGCCTTGCTGTCGGCGGTGGGGTTGGGGGGCGTGGTGGGGTCGTTGCTGGGCATGGCCTCCGGTCAGGCACGGCGGCTGGGGCTCACCCTCGGGGCCGCCGCGGCCGGGCTGGGGGTCGCCGTGCTGCTGCTGGCCGGCAGCCAGGTGATCCATTGGGCGTCGTTGTCGGCCTTTCTGGCGGGGGCCTGCGGCGTGTTCAGCCTCAACCTCAACAACGCCCTGATGGAGGGCCTCACACCGATGGAGCTGCAGGGGCGCGTGATCGCCATCGCCAACCTGGGCAAGGGCCTGCAGGCCTTCAGTGCCGCCGGCGCCAGTGAAGCGATTCATCTGCTGGGCCGCGCCATGGCCAGCAGCAACGCCTACCTGCTGGTGCAGTCAGCCCTGGCCGTGGCCCTGCTGGTGGGGGTGCTGCTGCTCTGGCCGGCGCTGGCCGGCCTGGAGCCCAGGGCACAGCAGGCGGACGCTTAAAAAAACCTGTTGTAGATGCGCAGGGTGGCGTAACCCAGTGGGGAGGGTGTGGGGTTGGGGCCAGCGGGCCAGGCCGTCACCTCAAACATGTACGTGTCGGCCTGGTCGGGATTGCTCCAGGGCTTGAGCACCGTGGTGACGGTGGTGCCCGGGGGCACCGGCGGATCAAAACGGACCTCGAAGCGCCGCTGCTGTTGGTGAAAATCCACCGTCAGGGGCACTTTGCGCCCCTCCGCCCGCGGACGGCCCACAAACGCCGACGTGCGATCGACGTAATAGGGAAACGACCAATCGGAGCCGCGGGTCTGCTGGATGGTGAGCCCGCCCAGGGGGGCGCCGGCATCGGCGGGCACCTCAACGGTGAAGTAGTAGTCGGGCTGGGCATCCCAGGTGGTGGTGTCATAGGAGATCAGCTCCACCCGCCAGGGCGGATTCACAAACACGCCGCGCCCCTGCAGCTGCTGGGCGCCGCTGGGGAGCAGCAGCAACCATGGCGCCACCCAAGCGGCCACAGGGGACACGACCAACCGACGCAACCGACGCGTGAGCATCTGAACACCCAACACCGAAGAAAGTCTGACAACCCTGGGACTCACCGCTGGCGCTGTCAGAACGGAGCTCCGCACTGCTGCTTCAGCAGCTTGCACCACCACCGACCATGGGCCCCTCCAACCCCAACCTCTTCTACGAAGACGAAGACCTGATCCTGCCGATGCTGTTGCACCAGCCGGATGCCCAGGGCAGCCCCTGCACCTGCCGCGACTGCACCGGCATCCGGCTGCGCATCGAGCAGATCCAGGCTCTGCAGGGCCGGCTGCCCAAGGCCTCCTAAACGGCGGGTCCCCTGATCGCCAGACCTACGGCTCAGGCAGCTCCTGATTGAACAGGGCCTGAACCGCCGGGCTGGCGAGATCGCTCAACAGCTTGGCGAGCTGCTCTCGCTGGGCTGCACTGGGGTCGAAGGCGTAGCTGGCGTGGGCCTGCTGCAGCTGAACGAGGACCAGGCTGCGTCGAAATTGCTCAAGATCACGTTGTGCTTGCGCTCGATCTCGTCGAGCCGCTTGTTCTCGGTCTTCAGCTGCGCGATCTCGCTCTTGAGCCGACTCATCCGCCGCTCGTGATCGGGATCCCGACGCCAATTGAGCATCGACAACCACCAACGCCATCGAGGCAGCGATGAGCCAGATGCCCCATTGCTGATTGAGCCCGACGCGGACCGAGACGAGGCTGATGTGGTCATAGGAGCTAAACAGAGCAATGAGGCCGATGACCGCGCCGCCAACGGCTTGAATCCAGCCCTGGCGATCCAGACCCAGCAGGGTTCCAGACGTCTCTGCCAAGTTTGGCGCAGGCGTCGAGCTCGGGGGCGCCGCGGAAGCGGACTCCCCCAAAGACCCGATTTCAGGATCAAGCCGAGGCACAGGGCGAAGCCGCCTTAGCGACTCAATGATAATACACTTGAACTAGTGCATCTCGCGTGGCGGGGGCGCCAACGGCCTGCGTTTCAGCCCATCGCCTCGGCGTGGTTCACGAGCAGGTGCTGCACCTCCTCGATGCCGGCGCTGGCGGCCCGCTGGGCCCGCTCAAAGTTGCCGTCGGCCTGATCCAGCAACCCCTCCGCCACGCGATCCACCAACGCCTCGCGCTGCTCCTGCAGCAACGCCAGCAGTTCCTGCTCAATCAACTGACGCACCCCCTGGCGGCTGAGGGGATCGCTTTCGCTCTCGGCCACCGTGCCGCGCACCAGCTCCTGCACAAACAGCCGCTGCACCTCGCTGCTGTGCAGAAAGCTTTCCACCGCATTGAGGGCGCCATCCACCAGGGTGCGTTCCACCTCGGCGGGCTCGCCCTGGAGTTTGAACTCCCAGTTGAGGTGACGCCGCTGCCAGCCGTCCTGGTGCAGGTGGGGCATCACCGCCTGGCTGAAGCTGTCCACGGAGATTTCGTACACGCGCTCCGCCAGCCGCTCACACCAGCTGTGGCCATGGGCCCGCAGGCTGGCCCGCAGCTGCTCGCGCTGCACGGCGTGGCCGCCGTGGTGGCTGTGGCACACGCCATTGGGGCATTCGATTGCGCTCAGGGCCATGGGGTTACGGGGATGGAGGAGGCCGGGGCCATTCCGCCGCTCTAGCAACAGTCAGTAGGGTCCGCCAAACCACACACCCGACCATGCACGCCACCTACACCGGAGCCAATGGCTGGTTGCTGGAGCTGGGGGGCCTGCGGGTGCTGGTGGACCCGTGGCTCACCGGCCCGCTGGAGTTCCCACCCGGCCCCTGGTTCTTCCGCGGCGAGCTGCCCTGCGAGCGGCCGGCACCGGAGGGGCTGGATCTGCTGCTGCTCACCCAGGGGCTCGACGACCATTGCCACCCCGCCAGCCTGGCGCTGCTGCCCAACGATCTGCCGGTGGTGGGCTCCCCCAGCGCCGCCGCCAAGGCGCGGGGCCTGGGGTTCACCCAGGTGCAGGCGCTGAAGCACGGCGACAGCCACCGGCTTGGCGAGCTGCGCATCACCGCCACCGCCGGCGCGCCGGTGCCCCAGGTGGAAAACGGCTACCTGCTGGAGCACCCCAGCGGCCGCCTCTACCTGGAACCCCACGGCTACCTAGCCCCCGACCTGCCCGCCCAACCGCTCGATGCGGTGATCACGCCGGTGGTCGACCTGGGGTTGCCGCTGGCGGGGGCCTTTGTGCGCGGCACCCAGGTGTTGCCGCAACTGCTGGAGCGCTTCCAGCCCCACACCGTGCTGGCCAGCACCGCCGGCGGCGACGTGCGCTTCACACCAAGGCCCTGTGGCAGCAGGGCAGCCCCAGCGAAGCCGCGGCAGGCCTGCCCGACGGCTGCCGGCTGATCGATCCGGTGGTGGGTGAGCGCTACGCGATTGGGGAATGCTCAGGCCAAACGGCCCTAGCCTGAAAGAGGTCATCCAGATGGTCATCCAGGTGCGCGAGGTGACGGTGGCGCAAGCCAAGGCCCAGCTCTCCAGCCTTCTGGATGCGGTGGAAGCCGGTGAGCCCGTGGTGATCACCCGCCGTGGCAAGGCCATTGCCGATCTGGTGCCCCGGCGCTCCGTGCGCGACCTGCTGCCCCAGCTGGAGGCCCTGCGGCAGCAACTCCCCCAGCAACCCCGTGACGCCGTGGACACACTCCGCGCCCTGCGCGACGGTGGCGACGCCTAATGCTTTATCTCGACACCTGCGTGCTGCTGGCGGTGCTGACACCAGAAGTCCACACGCAGGTGGCAACACAGGCCCTGGCGCAGGCCCCCTCAGCTCCAGCGATCAGCCCCTGGACCACAACAGAACTGCATTCCGCCCTGGGGCTCAAGGTGCGCACCGGAGCTCTCACCAACAGCCAGGCGGATGCCGTTCTGGATGCTTACCAACACACGCTTGTGCCCGCGCTAGTGATGCTGGAGATCGAGGTGCGTGACTTTCGCCATGCCGATGCCTTGCACCTCGCCATTGCAGTCGGGCGTGGCGCGACCCTCTGCAGCCTGGATGCCGGGTTGGTGGGCGCCGCCAAGGGCCTGGGATTGCCCGCACAGCTGCTGACAACACCAGCCTGAGCACGCCAGGGCCGATCACGCCCGCCGGCAACATTGATCACCCGGCGGTGCGCCGTCTCCGACATCGGGGGGCGGGGGGCGCCCCCACAGTGAAGGCCAGTCAGCGGGAGATCGCGATGATCCGCATTCGGGGCGACCGGGCCTGTTTCTGGGCCGTGATGGGGGCCCACTGGGCCGAGCAACAACTCGAT
>RHBP01000013.1 GCA_010030955.1 Synechococcaceae bacterium WBB_10_009
CCTCGTAGCCGATCGTGCGGGCGGCGGCCACGGCGGCATCGCCCATCTGCCGGCGAAGGTCGGCGTTGATGGCCACGCTGGGGGCCTCCTCCAGCAGCTTCTGGTGGCGGCGCTGGATCGAGCAGTCGCGCTCCCCCACGTGCACCACGTTGCCGTGGCGATCGGCCAGCACCTGCACCTCCACGTGCCGGGGCCGGTCGATGAATTTCTCCATGTAGAGGCCGGGGTTGCCGAAGGCCGCCTCCGCCTCCCCCTGGGCCGCCTTGAACAGGTTGTCGAGCTGGTCGGCGCTGGGCACCAGGCGCATGCCACGGCCGCCGCCGCCGGCGGTGGCCTTGATCATCACGGGATAGCCCATCGATTCGGCCAGGCTGCGGGCCTCCGCCACGCTTTCCAACAAGCCTTCGCTGCCGGGGATGGTGGGCACCCCCACCCGCTGCATGGTGGCCTTGGCGGTGGATTTGTCACCCATGGAGCGGATCGACTCCGGCGACGGCCCCACAAAGGTGATGCCGTGGGCGCCGCAGATCTCGGCGAATTTGTCGTTTTCCGCCAGGAAGCCGTAGCCCGGGTGGATGGCGTCGGCGCCGCGGGAGGTGGCGGCCGCCAGGATGTTGGGGATGTTGAGGTAGCTCTTGCTGCTCGGGGCATCGCCGATGCACACGGCCTCATCGGCCAGTTGCACGTGCAGGGCGTTGCGGTCCACCGTGCTGTACACGGCCACGGTGGGAATCCCCAGTTCGCGGCAGCTGCGCAGGATGCGAAGGGCGATTTCGCCACGGTTGGCGATCAGCAGTTTGCCGATGGGCATCCAGTGGCGGTCCGGCGGGTCCGGCGGGGCAGGCCGGTGGGACTGTATCAGTGCTCACCGGTGCGCCCCACGGCTTGCCGCATCCGTGAGATCCGCTGGGGCCGTGGGGGGCTGACCGGTATGATTCGCGGGCGGCGCTTCGGCTCCGTCCACGCGGATGTGGTGGAATTGGTAGACACGCACGTTTGAGGGGCGTGTGACTTCGGTCTTGCGAGTTCAAGTCTCGCCATCCGCATTTCCAGCTGTGCCGGCGGGCCGTCTTCGTGGGTGTCAGCGTGAACCCTGAAGACCCCCGCACCAGCCCGGCAGCGGCACCGTTTTCCCCCCCGGAACAGGCGGCCATCGTGCTGGTGTGCAACGGCCCCGGCGAGTTGGCCACCTGGGTGCGCCCGTTGGCCCAGCGCCTGCACCGCGATCTGCCCCTGCGGCCGCTGCAGCCCCAGGCCTCCATCGGCCTGCAGCTGGTGCTGGTGCCCTGCCCCAACGCCACCGGCAGCGAGCACCAGGTGGCGGAGCGCATGCAGCTGTTTGAGCGAATCCTGCCGGCCCGCCGCTTCTGGTGGCTGCTGCTGCGGCCCCGCCGCCATGGCCCCTGGCCCCGCCGCGGCGTGGTGGTGTTCCTCGGCGGCGATCAGTTCTGGACGGTGCTGCTCTCGGCGCGGCTCGGGTACCGCCACCTCACCTATGCGGAATGGGTGGCCCGTTGGCCCCGCTGGAACGACCGCATCGCCGCCATGGGGCCGGCGGCGGCCGATCAGATTGCCCCGCGCTGGCGCTCCCGCTGCCGGGTGGTGGGCGACCTGATGGCGGATCTGTCGGAGGCGGCCCGGGCGGAGCGGCCCTTGGCCAACGGCGAGTGGGTGGCGCTGATGCCCGGCTCCAAGCGGGCCAAGCTGCAGGTGGGCATGCCCTTTCTGCTCGACACGGCCGATCGCCTCGCGGCCCTGCGGCCGGGCTGCCGCTTTTTGCTGCCGGTGGCCCCCACCACCTCCGTGCCGGAACTGTTGGCCTACGCCGGTTCGGCCAATCCGATCGCGGCCCACTACGCCCCCACCGAGGCGCGGCTGGAGGCTGGCCCCGACGGCCCCGTGCTCTGCACCGCCGCCGGCACGCGCATCCTGCTGGTGGAGCAGCAACCGGCCCATGGGGTGCTCAGCCAGTGCGCCCTGGCGCTCACCACCGTGGGGGCCAACACCGCTGAATTGGGGGCCCTGGGGGTGCCGATGATCGTCTTGGTGCCCACCCAGCACCTGCAGGTGATGCAGGCCTGGGATGGGGGCCTCGGGATCCTCGCCCGCCTGCCGCTGCTGCGCTGGCTGCTGGGGGCGGCGATGACCGCCTGGCGCATGCGCCACCACGGTTTTCTGGCCTGGCCCAACATCTCCGCCGGCCGTGCCGTGGTGCCCGAGCGCGTGGGCACGATCAACCCCGCGGAGATCGCCGCGGAGGCGGCCGATTGGCTGGCCCAGCCCAAGCGCCTGGAGGGCATGCGCGACGACCTGCGCAGCCTGCGGGGCCAACCCGGTGCGGTGGCCTCCCTGGCGGCGATGGTGCGGGAGCTGCTGCCCGCGGCCGCCGCAGACGCTGCCTAATTTGGCGGCACTGCGCACCGCCCCCTGCCATGGCTGACGAGCCGCTCGCCTGCGATCAACTGCCGCCCGCCAAGCCCTCCGCCGATCCGGAGTATTGGCGCGCAAGGCTCACCCCGGAGCAGTTCCAGGTGGCCCGGATGGGGGGCACCGAGCGGGCCTTCACCGGCATCTACTGGGACAACAAGGCCCAGGGGATGTACCGCTGCGTGTGCTGCGGCAGCGAGCTGTTCAGCTCCGACACCAAGTTTGAGTCGGGCACCGGTTGGCCCAGCTTCTGGGATGGGGCCAAGCCCGGCGCCATCACGACGCTGGAGGACCGCAGCCACGGCATGGTGCGCACCGAGATCAAGTGCGCCCACTGCGATGCCCACCTGGGCCACGTGTTCCCCGATGGACCCACCCCCACCGGCCTGCGCTACTGCGTGAATTCCGCCTCGCTCAACTTCGAGCCCGCCCAGGGCTGATCACGCCAGCTCGGCGCTACCGCTCAGGGAGAAGGCCCGCACCGCATCGATGCGCACCGCGGCCAGGTCGCCCGGTTGCCAGTGGCGGCCGTCACCGCGATCGGCGGGGAAGAACGTGAGCCGGTTGGTGCGGGTGCGGCCCATCACCTGGGTGGCGTCTTTGGGGTTGGTGCCCTCCACCAGGATCTGCTCCAGGCGGCCGTCGTAGCGGGCGCTGCGCTCCTTGGCCTTGCGTTCCACCAGGGCGTTGAGCTCCTGAAGCCGCTCCACCTTCACCGCCTCCGGCAGTTGGTCGGGCCAGGTGGCGGCGGGGGTGTTGGGCCGCGGGGAGTAGGCGGCGGTGTTCACCTGGTCGAAGCCGATCTCCTCGATCAGCGCCAGGGTGCGGCGGTACTGGGCGTCGGTTTCCCCCGGAAACGCCACGATCACATCGGCGCTGATGGCCGCATCGGGCATGCGCTGGCGGATGCGCTCAATGATGCGGCGGTAGCGATCCACCGTGTAGCCCCGGGCCATGGCCTTGAGCACGGCGTCATCGCCGCTCTGAAACGGGATGTGGAAGTGCTCGCAGACCTTCGCCAGGTCGGCGCAGGCATCGATCAGCCGTTCGGTGAAGTAGCGCGGGTGGCTGGTGGCGAAGCGGATGCGCTCGATGCCGTCCACGTCGTGCACCGCCTGCAGCAGGTCGGTGAGGGTGTGCTGGCGCCGCCCCTCGGGGGTGATGCCGGGAAGATCGCGGCCGTAGGCGTCGATGTTTTGCCCCAGCAGGGTGATCTCCTTGAAGCCCTGGGCCGCCAGCCCCTCCATCTCCAGCCGAATCGCTTCGGGCAGCCGCGATTGCTCCTGGCCCCGCACCGAGGGCACCACGCAGTAGGTGCAGCGTTCGTTGCAGCCGTAGATCACGTTCACCCAGGCGCACACGGCCGAATCGCGCCGGGCGGTGGTGATGTCTTCCAGGATGTGGTGCTCGCCGGTGGCCACCACCTGCTGCCCCTGCTCCACCTGGGCCAGCAGCACATCCAGCCGGTTGGCGTGCTGGGGGCCCATCACCAGATCCAGCTCGGGCACGCGCCGCAGCAGCGATTCCCCCTCCTGCTGGGCCACGCAACCGGCCACCACCAGGGTGAGGTTGGGGTTGGTGCGTTTGCGCTGGGCCTGGCGGCCCAGGTAGCTGTACACCTTCTGCTCCGCGTTGTCGCGGATGGTGCAGGTGTTGTAGAGCACCAGGTCGGCCTCGAGCTCGCCGCTGGCTTCGCGGTAGCCCATCGACTCAAGAATCCCGGCCATGCGCTCGGAATCCGCCTTGTTCATCTGGCAGCCGAAGGTGGTGATCCAGTAGCTGCCCCGCTCGCCATGGGCCGCGGGGGCGCTGGGGGCTGGGAGGAATGTCGCCGTCATGCCTCCAGTTTCCGGCATCGCTGGGGCCGCTGGCCGGCGCGGCGTTGCCGTGCCAGCTTGAAGGCTGCGCCGAGGGGCCATGCGCCTGCAGCTGCATCGCTTCCGCCTGAGCAAGGCGGTGCCGCTGGCCATCAGCCGCGGCACCACCACGGCCGTCGACCACCTGCTGGTGCAGGTGGAGGACCAGGGCCTCGTGGGCCGCGGCGAAACCGGCGGCTTCGACACCGGTCACCGCCAGTTCACCACCGCGGCGATCGCCACCGAACTGGAGGCCCTGGCCCCGCGGCTGGAGGCCCTCTGCCCCGAACCCCTGCAGGCCCTCGACCCCCTGCTGGACGGCCTCAGCCCGCCGGCGCGATGCGGCCTGGATCTGGCCCTGCACGATTGGTGGGGCCAGCGCTTGGGGCAGCCGTTGCATCGCCTCTGGGGGCTGGATCCGGCGGCCTGTGTGGCCACCAGCGTCACCCTGGGGCTGGGGGAGGTGCCGGCGGTGCTGGCGCGGCTGCAGCGCTGGCGGCAGCAGCTGCCCGCCAGCCGGGTGAAGCTCAAGCTGGGCTCCCCCGATGGGCTCGACCACGACCGCGCCCTGGTGGAGGCGGTGGCCGCGGCCCTGGACGGCGGCGAGGAGCTTCAGGTGGATGCCAACGGCGGTTGGGATCTGGCGGGCGCCCGGCGGATGATCCCCTGGTTGGCGGAGCGCGGTGTGGTGCTGGTGGAGCAACCGCTGCCGCCCCAGGCCGATGCCGCCGCCGACACGGCTGGATTTGCGGCCCTGCGGGGCCTGGCCCCGATCCCGGTGGTGGCCGATGAGAGCTGCTGGGATCTGCCGGATCTGGTGCGGCTGGCCCCGGTGGTGGATGGCATCAACATCAAGCTGGTGAAATGCGGTGGCCTGGGGCCGGGGCTGCTGATGGCCCGCACCGCCCGCCGGCTGGGGCTGGGGGTGATGCTCGGCTGCTACTCCGATGGGGGGCTGCTCAACGGCGCCGCCGCCCAGCTGTTGCCCCTGGTGCGCTGGCCCGATCTCGACAGCCACCTCAACCTGCTCGACGACCCCTTCGCCGGGCCCGACCGCCTGGGGGATGTGCTGCGGCCCGCCGGCCGCGCCGGCCTCGGGGCCCAGCCCCGCCAGGAGGTGGCCTGATGCTTCGGGCGGATGCGCCGGTGGTGCTGCTGCAGCACGGCGGCCTCGACAACCTCTCCGGCAAAACCGGGCTGGCGATGCTGCGCTACCGCAGCGGCCCGATCGTGGCGGTGATTGACCCCGCCCATGCCGGCGCCGACCTGGCGGCCCTCACCGGCATCCCCCGCCCGGTGCCGGTGGTGGCCGACATGGCCGCGGCCCTGGCCCATGGGCCCGCGGTGGCGGTGGTGGGTCTGGCCCCCTCCGGGGGCCGCCTGCCAGAGGAGATGCGCGCCGACGTGCGCTTGGCGTTGGAGGCGGGGTTGAGCCTGGCCAGTGGCCTGCACAGCCGCCTGGCGGAGGACCCGGAGTTCGCCGCCATCCCCCGCGCCGCCGGCCAATGGATCTGGGACCTGCGCCAGGAGCCGCCGGGCCTGGAGGTGGCGGCGGCCCGGGCGGCGGCCCTGCCCTGCCGGCGGCTGCTGGCGGTGGGCTCCGACATGGCGGTGGGCAAGATGAGCACCTGCCTGGAGCTGGCGGCCGCCGCCCGGCGCCGCGGCCTCGACGCCCGCTTTGTGGGCACCGGCCAGGCGGGCATCTTGATCAGTGGGCAGGGGGTGGCCCTCGATGCGGTGCGGGTGGATTACGCCGCCGGGGCCGTGGAGGCGGCGGTGCTGCAGGCGGGCGCCGGCGCCGGCCCCGAGGCGCTGGTGCTGGTGGAGGGCCAGGGCTCGCTGGCCCATCCCGGCTCCACCGCCACGCTGCCGTTGATGCGCGGCAGCCAGCCCACGGATCTGCTGCTGGTGCACCGCGCCGGCCAGGGCCATGTGCGCACCCGCCCCGGCGCCGTGCCGGTGGCGATTCCACCGCTGCCGGAGCTGATCAGCGCCTGCGAGGCCCTGGCGGCCCTGGGCCGTCCCGACGGCCTGCGGCCGCGGGTGCGGGCCCTGGCCCTCAACACCGCCCTGCTGGAGGCCGCCGAGGCTGGTGCAGTTGCGGCGCGGTTGGCGGATGCCACTGGTTTGCCGGTGGTGGATCCGGTGCGCCAGGGGGGCGACGCGCTGCTCGATGCCGTGTTGGCGGCGACACCCTCGGCAACACCGGGGGGTGGCCCGGCTCCATCAACGCTGAAAAGCGACTGAAACCGGAGTAAAAAGGGGCGGACGAGGGGACTTGAACCCCCGAATGGCGGAATCACAATCCGCTGCCTTAACCACTTGGCTACGCCCGCCAGGGCCCAGCGATCTTACCAAGCAGTGTTGCGGCGATTGATGGCTTCCCCCGCAGTTCAAGCCCGCCTGCCCTGGGGTCTGATGGCCCTGGCGCTGGGGGGGCTGCTGGTGGCCACCAACCCCGACCAGCAGGACTTCGAGGCCTTTGCGGGTGCCTACCTGGTGGAGCTGGCCAGTGAGGAGCTCTGCGGCGGTGATGGCCTGCCCCTGGCGGCCCGCCTGGTGGTGCAGAACTGCCCCCAGCTGGTGCGCAGCCAGGGCCAGGCCCTGGGGCGTTTGGCCGCCGCCTCCAGCCGCCGCTACAACTTTGGCCTGTTCAGCCTCTACAGCACCCGCATCGGGGGCATGGATCTGATGCCGGGCCTCAGCGTGCCCCGCTACCGCGCCCTGACCCTGGCCGGGGCCGGTCAGTTGGTGGTGTTGCAGACCGGAACCGAATCGGCCCCCGGGCCCTCCTGATGGGGGCACCGGACCCCGGCAGCCTCCACCTGCGGCTGCCCCGCAGCCTGCTGGACCCCGGCCTGCAGCAGCTGGGCTGCGGCGACGCCGATGGCCTGGTGGCCGTGCGGCTGCAGCTGCAGGACGGCCGCATCGCGGCGATCACCCCGCTGGCCACGCCATTCAATCCAACGGCGCCGCTGCCCCTGGCGATCACGCCGCCGGTGGACCCCCACGTGCACCTGGACAAGGCCTTCAGCTGGGGGGGCTTCCCCAACCGTGAGGGCACCATGGCGGCGGCCCTGGCCCTCAACCTGCGGGAGGGGGAGCAGCGCACGCGCGACCAGGTGCTGGAACGGGGCGAGCGCGCCCTGGACCAGGCCTGGCGCTACGGCCTGCGGGGGCTGCGCAGCCATGTGGACAGCGGGGGCCCCTGCGCCGACCCCAGCTGGGCGGCCCTGCTGGAGCTGCAGCGGCGCTGGGCCGGTCGGGTGGCGCTGCAATTGGTGGCCCTCGCCCCCCTGCCGCACTGGCAGAGCGCCGAGGGGCAGCGCCTGGCCCGGCGGGTGGCCAGCGGCGGCGGCCTGTTGGGGGGTGTGCTGGGGCCCCCCTACCCGCGCCGGCGGGCCGACCGCAGCGCCCTGCGGAGCCTGCTGGAGCTGGCGGCCGAGCTGGGTTGTGGCGTGGATCTGCACGTGGATGAGGCCGCCACGGCCCCGGCCCATGGGCTGCACACCTTGGTGACCCTGCTGGAGCAGCACCGCCCGCCTGTGCCGATCACCTGCAGCCACGCCAGCAGCATGGGGTTGCTGGCGCCGGAGCCGCAGCGTCGCCTGGCGGAACGCATGGCCGCCCTGGGGGTGGCGGTGGTGACGCTCCCCACCACCAACTTTTGGCTGCTGGGCCGCCGGGGCGAGCTCACCGCGCCGGAGCGGCCCCTGGCGCCCGTGCGGGCCCTGCAGCGCGCCGGGGTGCCCGTGGCCCTGGGGGCTGACAACGTGCAGGACCCCTGGTACCCGGGGGGCGACTTCGACCCCCTGGCGCTGCTGCGGCTCAGCCACCGCGCTGCCCACAGCAGCCTCTGGAGCCGCCAGGGGTTGATGCCGTTCACCACCGTGCCGGCGCGGCTGCTGGGCCTGCCCTGGGATGGGGTGCTGCGCCCCGGCGCCCCGGCCGACCTGCTGATCACCAATGCCCACAGCTGGAGCGACTTGCTGGCCCGGCCGCCCCAGCGGCGGGTGCTGCGGGCGGGCCGGTGGCTGGAGCCACCCAACTGCCAGCAGCCCGATGCCGTCCTTGCCAGCCTGGGGAGCAGCTGAATCCGGCGCCGCCCATGGGATCCCACCTGCCCCAGGCCCTGCCGGCCCCCCTGCCGCCCCCCGCCGATCCCCAGCGGCTGGATGCCCTGGCGGCGGATCTGCGGGCCGCCGGGATGGAGCCGCTGCGTGGTGCCGGCCCCTTGGCGGGCCTGGCGGCCGATGGCTTTGTGTATTCGCCGGTGTTGCAGCCGCTGCTGCAGGGCTTGGCGCCCCAGCTGGGGGTGCGGGCCCAGAGCACCGAACAGGTGCGGCAGGTGGCGGCGGCCTGCGCCCGCCACGGCGTCAGCCTCACCCTGCGCGGCGCCGGCACGGGCAACTACGGCCAGGCGGTGCCCCTGGCGGGCGGATTGGTGCTGGAGTTGAGCGGCTTGACGCGCCTGCGGAGCTTGGATCCCCACACGGGGGTGTTCACTGCTGAGGCGGCGATGCCCCTGGCGGAGCTGGAGCAGCGCTTGCAGGCCCAGGGCCGCGAACCGCGGCTGCTGCCCAGCACCGTGCGCAGCGCCAGCCTGGCGGGCTATGTGGCCGGCGGCTCCAGCGGCATCGGCTCGCTGCGCTGGGGCTTCCTGCGCGACCCCGGCCACCTGTTGGGGCTGGAGCTGGTGACCCTGGAGCCCGAGCCGCGGCTGCTGCAGCTCGATGCCGCCGCCGCCGCCGCCATCAACCACGCCTACGGCTGCAACGGCATCATCACCGCCCTCACCATGGCCAGCGCCGCGGCGGTGCCCTGGTGGCAGCTGGTGGTGGCGTTCGAGCGTTGGGATGATGCCCTGGCGGCGGCCCAGCGGTTGCCGGCCACGGCCCTGCTGCTGCAGAGCCTCTGTGTGCTGGAGGGGCCGATCACCCCCCTGCTGCCCTGGCCCCAGGGCTGCCCAGCCGGCATGGCCGGTCAACACCGGCTGCTGCTGCTGGCGGCCCCTGACGCCCTGCCGGCGCTGGGGGCGCTGCTGCCGGCCCTGGGGGGCACCCTGCTGTGGCAGGCGCCCCAGGGGGAGAGCCGCGGTGTGCCGCTGCGGGAACTCACCTGGAACCACACCACCCTGCACGCCCGCGCCCAGGAGCCCGGGTTCACCTACCTGCAGCTGCTGCTGCCCCAGCCGGAGGGGGCGGCCCTGGCGGCCCTGCGCCAGCGTTGGGGCGCCGATCTGCTCTGGCACCTGGAGGGGGTGCGGGGCTTTGGCCAGCAGCGCCTGGCCTGCCTGCCGCTGGTGCGCTGGCGGGGGCGCGAGGCGCTGCAGCAGCTGATCGACCATGCCCTGGAGCTGGGCTGCCTGCTGTTCAACCCCCACGCCATCACCGTGGAGGAGGGGGGGCTGGGGGTGGTGGACGCCGACCAGGTGGCCGCCAAGGCCGCCTACGACCCGGCGGGCCTGCTCAACCCTGGCAAGCTGCGGGGCTGGTGGGAGCGGCCCCAAGCGCCTGGCTGATCGGCCCTCAGCAGCCGAGGCTGGTGCGGGTGTCGGCGCCGGTGGTGGGGTTGGTGCCGCGGGCCACGGCGCAGAGCAGCCGTTGGTCCACCCGATCCAGCAGGGCATCGCTGAAGTCGGCGTTGTCGATCTGGGCGCCGCTGAAGCTGCCGCCGGAGGCGATCACCCCCACCAGCACCGCCCCCCGCAGGTCGGTGTGGCTCATGTCGGTGCGGTCCATCAGGGCATCGGAGAGGTCGGCGCCGCTGAAGTTGGCCTCCGGGAAGGCCCCCTGGGTGAGGATCGCGCCGTGCAGGTTGGCGCCGGCGAAGTTGGCCCCCTTGCCCACGGCCCCCGCGAAGGAGCTGTTGGCCAGTTGCTGGCCGGAGAAGTCCTTGCCGCTCTGGTTGGTGAGGGTGTAGTCCACCGTGTCCTGGAAGTCGGCGGCGGCGGCGGTTGGCACGGCGGGCCCGGCCAGGCCCACGACGGCCAGCAGCAGGCTGGCCAACAGGCCCAGGAGCCAGGGGGCGGTGTGGCGGCGGTCCATGGCCCTGGGGCGTCTGCGTTCAGTCTGTCGCCTCCAGCAGGGGCAGCAGCTCCGCCACCAGGTAGAGCGAGCCGCAGGCCACCGGCAGGGCCGCACTGGCCACCAGCCAGTGGAGGTTGTCGGCCAGGCCCGCCGCCGCGGGCTCGAGGGGCAGCCCCGTGGCGGCCTGCAGGTCTTCGGCACTCCAGCTGGGGTGCTCCGGCAGGGCCAGCACCCGGGCCTGATCCCCCGGCCGCAGCAGGGTTTGCAGCAGCTGCGGGGCATCCTTGTGGCGCTGCATGGCGATCAACCAGCGGCGCGTCGCGGCCGGGGCTGCGGTTTCGGCGGGGCCCTGGGCATCCAGCTCCCGGCGCAGGGCCGCCGCCGCCGGCGGGTTGTGGGCCCCATCCAGCAGCAGGGGCCTGCCCTGGAATCGGTGCAGCGCCAGCCTTCCGGGCCAACGGGCCTCCTGCAGGCCCCGTTGGATGGCGGCGGCGGTGATGGGCCAGCCCAGCTCCGCCAGGGCTTCGGCGGCGGCCACCGCCACGGCGCCGTTGTGGCGTTGCAGCTCCCCCCGCAGCCCCAGCTGGGGCCCACCGGCCGAGGGCGGTGGCAGCGGCTCCACCCAGCGCAGCGGGCAGCCGTGCCGCTGGGCCTGCTGCTCCAGCACCGCTGCCGCCTCCGGCGCCTGGGGGCCGCTCACCGCCCGCCCGCCCGCATGCAGCACGCCGGCCTTTTCCGTGGCGATTCGCCCCAGGGTGGGCCCCAGGGCTTCGGTGTGGTCGAGGCCGATGCTGGCGAAGGCCAGCACCGATCGCCGGGGGTGCACGGTGGTGGCATCCAGGCGCCCCCCCAGGCCCACCTCCAGCACCGCCAGCTCCACCTGGGCCTCGGCGAAGGCCACGAAGGCGGCGGCCGTCACCAGCTCAAATGGGGTGAGGTCGTGGCGCAGGGCCAGGGGTTGCAGCTCCTGCAGCAGGCGCCGCAGCTCCGCCTCTGCAATCAACCCGCCCGGCAGGCGGATGCGCTCGCACCAGCTCAGCAGATGGGGGGAGGTGTAAAGCCCGCAGCGGATGCCGGCGGCGCTGGCGATGCGCTCCACCATGGTGCTGATGGAGCCTTTGCCGTTGGTGCCCGCCACCTGCACGGCGGCAAAGCGCCGCTCCGGATGGCCCAGTTCCGCCAGGGCCCCCTGCAGCCGCTCCAGCCCCAGGTCGACGCCCCGGCGGCTGAACGGGGCGATCAGGTCGCCGAAGGGGTCGCGGCCTGGCATGCCAGCAATGCACGCTCCAGCTTGCGCACCGCCAGGCGAATGTGGCGCGGCTGGATGGTGAGGGGCGGCACAAAGCGCACCACATTGGTGCCGGCGGGCACCAGCAGCAGGCCCTCCTCCATGGCGGCCTTCACCACGGCGATGGCGCTGGGGCCTTCGGGCCGCAGCACCAGGCCCTGCAGCAGCCCCCAGCCGCGGGCGCCTTCGGCCACATCGCTGTGGCGGCTGGCCAGGTCGGCGAGGGAGCGCTGCAGCAGTTGGCCCATGGCGTCGGCATGGGCGGGCAGGTTGCGGCGGCTGAGCTGTTCGGCAATGGTGAGGCCGGCGCGGCAGGCCATCGGGTTGCCGCCGAAGGTGCTGGCGTGCTCGCCGGGTTGCAGGTGATCGGCGCTGCCCTTCACGCAGAGGGCTCCGATCGGGAAGCCACCGCCAAGGCCCTTGGCCAGGGTGAAGGCATCGGGTTCCACCCCCAGCTTCTGGTAGCCCCAGAGGCGGCCGCTGCGGCCCACCCCCACCTGCACCTCATCGAAGATCAACAGGATCTTGTGCTGATCGCAGAGCTCGCGCACCCGCTGGAAGAAGACGGGGTCGCCGGGGTTGACGCCCCCCTCCCCCTGCAGGGGCTCCAGCAGCACCGCCGCCACCCGCGGCCCCTCCGCTTCGCAGCGCTGCAGCAGCGCCTCAAAGGCGGCGGTGTCGTTGTAGGGGAAGTAGCGGAAGCCCTGCACCATGGGCTCAAACCCCTGGTGGTATTTGGGTTGGCCCGTGGCGGTCACCGCCGCCAGGGTGCGGCCGTGGAAGCTGGCCTGGGCGCTGAGGATCAGCGGGCCCCGCTCGGTGCTGGTGTCGATGCCCCGCACCAGGTGGCCGTGCTTGCGGGCCAGCTTGATGGCGGCTTCGTTGGCCTCGGCGCCGGAATTGCAGAAGAACACCCGATCGGCGCAGCTGTTGGCGCTGATCCAGGCGGCCAGCTGCTCCTGCTCCGGAATCCGGTAGAGGTTGGACACGTGCTGCAGCTTGCGCAGCTGGCGGTTCAGGGCCTTGCGCAGGGGCCTGCTGCTGTGGCCCAGGGTGCAGACAGCGATGCCCGCCACCCCATCGAGGTAGCGCTTGCCGTGGCTATCCCACACCCAGACGCCGCGGCCCCGCACCAGTTCCAGGGGAAACCGCCCGTAGGTGTTCATCACCGCCGAGTGGGCGGGCGACACCTGTGGCGGCGGGGTGATGGGAGCGGTGGGACTCGAACCCACATGCCCGAAGGCGCTCGATTTTGAGTCGAGTCCGTCTACCAATTCCGGCACGCTCCCGCGGTGCCGACTCTAAAAGTCGGCCGGGCGGATCGAAGCCTCAGCCCACGCGGCGGATCGAGGCGCCGACGCTGTTGAGCTTGCCCTCCAGGTCGGCGTAGCCGCGGTCGAGGTATTCGAGACCCTGCACGCTGGTGATGCCTTCGGCCGCCAGGCCCGCCAGCACCATGGCGGCGGAGGCCCGCAGGTCGCTGCCCTGCACCGGGGCACCGCTCAGGCGGCTGACGCCCTCCACGAAGGCGGTGTTGCCCTGCATGCGGATGGCGGCCCCCATGCGCTGCAGCTCGGCCACGTGCTGCAGGCGGTTTTCAAAAATGTTCTCGGTGATCACGCTGGTGCCGCTGGCGGTGGCCAGCAGGCTCATGAACGGGGCCTGCAGGTCGGTGGGGAAGCCCGGGAAGGGTTGGGTGCGCAGGTCAACGGCGCGCACCTCCTTGGCGGCGATGGTCACGCAGGTGCCGTCGATGTCCAGCTGGCAGCCGGCCTCCTCCAACTTGGTGAGCACGGCACGCAGGTGGTCGCTGATCACGGGCGCCACGCTGAGGGTGGAGCGGGTGATGGCGGCCGCCAGCAGGAAGGTGCCCGCTTCGATGCGGTCGGGGATCACGGCGTAGTCGGCGCCGTGCAGCCGCTCCACACCCACGATCGTGATGGTGGGGGTGCCGGCACCGCGCACCTTGGCCCCCATGGCCAGCAGCAGACCGGCCAGGTCGACCACTTCGGGCTCGAGGGCGGCGTTTTCGATCACCGTTTCGCCCTGGGCCAGGGCGGCCGCCATCATGAGGGTTTCGGTGGCGCCCACGCTGGGGCAGTCGAGGTGGATGCGCCCCCCGCGCAGCCGGTGGCCGCGGCCGGGCACCACCGCCGACACCACGCCGTGCTCGATCGTGACCTGCGCCCCCAGGGCCTTGAGGCCTTTGACGTGCTCCACCACCGGGCGGGTGCCGATCTGGCAGCCACCGGGCAGGGGCACCCGGGCGATCCCCAGGCGGGCCAGCAGCGGGCCGATGCAGAAGAAGCTGGCCCGCAGGCTGTTCACCAGCTCGTAGGGGGGTGCCGATTGGTTCAGCCCCGAGCCGTCCATCTCCAGGCTGTCGCTGCCGCGCCGCACGCCCACCCCCAGGGAGATGAGGATGTCGGCCATCCCCTGGATGTCGGTGAGGGGAGGAATGTTGCGCAGCCGCAGCTGGTCTTCGGTGAGCAGGCTGGCGGCCATCAGCACCAGCGCTGAGTTCTTGGCGCCGCTCACCCGCAACACGCCGGAGAGCTGCCGGCCGCCGGCGATCTCAAGTTGAGGGTTGAGAATCTGCTGAGACGGGACAACAGCGACGGTCATTGCTTCGGCGTCCCGCCTAGGGAGCCCCATCCTGACAACTGCTTTTGAGACCGGCAAGACGTCCGGCCTCGGAACTGGCTTGGTGGGCCGGGGTGATGGGGTACATTTTGCGAGTCGCCAACCGGCGATTCACGCCCACCACGCGGATGTGGCGGAATTGGTAGACGCGCTAGTTTCAGGTACTAGTGGCAGCAATGTCGTGGGAGTTCAAGTCTCCCCATCCGCACTCGAAGGCCTTCCTCATTGCGAGGAAGGCTTTTTTGTTGTCCCTGCCGCGAGCCCGCGGTGTTTGTTCCCGATGTCCTTCCCATGCTCGTTCTGAAAATCACCAACGCCCGTGAGCTGGTGAGCGCCAAGTTGGGCCGGTTCCTGGAGGCCCTCACCCCAGACGCCCTCGATGAGAAGACCGTGGAGGACATCGTGGTGAAGGAGTTGATCAAAAACCTGTCGGCCGAGGGGCTCAAGGGGGAGCTGGCCGCCGTGCGTGGCCTCGACCTGGAGGGCAAGCAGCTGGTGTTGGGCGACGGCCTGAAGGTGCGCCGCCACGAGACCTTCTGATGGAGCTGATCACCAGCCGCCGCAACCCGTTGGTGGGTCGGCTGCGGGCCCTGCACCAGGCCCGGGGCCGCCGCGAGCAGGGGCTGCTGCTGCTGGAGGGCACCCACCAGCTGCAGGAGCTGTTGCGGCTGGGGTTGCTGCCCGACCAATGGCTGGCCACGCCGGCCTGGATCGAGCGCCACGGCGCCCTGGTGGCCGCCTGCCCTCTGCCGCCGCAGCCGGTGGGGGAGGCGGTGCTGGCGGCGGTGGCCACCACGGAGCACCCCGATGGGGTGGTGGCCACCCTGGCGGCATCGGCCCTGCCCAGCCCTACGGGCCAGGCGGGCTTTGTGTTGGCCCTGGATCAGCTGCAGGACCCCGGCAACCTGGGCACGTTGCTGCGCACCGCCCTGGCGGCGGGGGTGGAGGAGGTGTGGCTCGGCGGCGGGGCCGACCCGTTGCAGCCGAAGGTGCTGCGGGCCTCCGCCGGGGCGGCCCTTGCGCTGCCCCTGCGGCGGGCCGCCGAGCGCCCGGAGCTGATGGGCTGGTTGCAGGCGGCCGCCGGCCGCGGCCAGCAGGTGGTGGCCACCCTGGTGGATGGCGGCCAGGCCCAGCCCTACTGGCAACTCGACTGGACCCGCCCCACCGTGCTGCTGCTGGGCAATGAGGGGGCCGGGCTCGATGGGGAGCTGGCGGCCCTGGCCAGCCACCGGGTCACCATCCCCCATAGCGGTGCCGTGGAATCGCTGAATGTGGCGGTGGCGGCGGCGCCCCTGCTGCTGGAGCGCTGGCGACAGGAGAGAATGCCCGCCATCTGAGCAGCGCAACCGGTGAGCGACGGCAGCTTCGACTTCGATGTGATCGTCATCGGCGCCGGCTACGGCGGCTTTGATGCCGCCAAGCACGCTGCCGAGCACGGCCTGCGCACGGCGATCATCGAAAGCCGCGACATGGGCGGCACCTGCGTGAACCGCGGCTGTGTGCCCTCCAAGGCGCTGCTGGCCGCCAGCGGCCGGGTGCGGGAACTGGCGGACGCCGAGCACCTCAAGGGCTTCGGCATCCATGCGGCGCCGGTGCGCTTCGAGCGCCAGAAGATCGCCGACCACGCCAACCAGCTGGTGGCGACGATCCGCACCAACCTCACCAAAACCCTGGAGCGCGCCGGCGTCACGATCATCCGCGGCACGGGCCGCCTGGAGGGCAGCCAGCGGGTGGGCGTGCGCGAGATCAATGGTGTCGATCGCGTGCTCAGCGGCCGCGAGGTGATCATCGCCACCGGCTCCGATCCGTTTGTGCCCCCCGGCATCGAAACCGACGGCCGCACCGTGTTCACCAGCGATGAGGCGGTGAACCTGGAGTGGCTGCCCCGCTGGATGGCGATCATCGGCAGCGGCTACATCGGCCTGGAATTCGCCGATGTCTACACGGCCCTGGGCTGTGAGGTCACGATGATCGAGGCCCTGGATCGGGTGATGCCCACCTTCGATCCCGACATCGCCAAGATCGCCGCCCGCCACCTGATCGATGGCCGCGACATCGATGCCCGCTCCGGCGTGCTGGCCAAGTCGATCAAGCCCGGGGCGCCGGTGCAGATCGAGCTGGTGGACATGCAAACCCGCGAGCCCGTGGAAACCCTGGAGGTGGATGCGGTGCTGGTGGCCACCGGCCGGGTGCCCAGCAGCCAGGGGCTCAACCTGGAGGCCTGCGGGGTGGAGACCAACCGCGGCTTCATCCCCGTGGACGACGCCATGCGCGTGCTGGTGAACGGCCAACCCGTGCCACACCTGTGGGCCGTGGGCGATGTGACCGGAAAGATGATGCTGGCCCACACCGCCGCCGCCCAGGGGGCCGTGGCCGTGGACAACATCCTGGGCCACCCCCGCACCATCGATTACCGCTCGATCCCCGCGGCCACCTTCACCCATCCGGAGATCAGTTCGGTGGGGCTGAGCGAAGCGGATGCCAAGGAGCTGGCGGCCAAGGAGGGCTTTGAGCTGGGCTCGGTGCGCAGCTACTTCAAGGCCAACTCCAAGGCCCTGGCCGAGCTGGAGAGCGATGGGCTGATGAAGTTGCTGTTCAACAAAACCACCGGTGAGGTGCTCGGCGCCCACATCTACGGCCTGCACGCCGCCGATCTGATCCAGGAGGTGGCCAATGCGGTGGCCCGCCGCCAGAGCGTGAAGCAGCTGATCAACGAGGTGCACACCCACCCCACCCTCAGCGAGGTGGTGGAAGTGGCCTACAAGCAGGCCGCCATGGCGGTGGCCTGAGGCGCGCAGCATGGAGATCCGTCGCCGGCCGCCCAACCCCAAGGTGAAGGTGGCCCACCTGGAGTACGCCATCCCCCACGAGGATGGCGAGCCCCGCAACATCCTCGAGAAGATCGTCTGGGAGAAAGACCGCGAGGTGGCGACCGCCCGGGATCGGGTGCCCCTGGATCAACTCAAGCGCCAGGTGGCCGAGCTGCCCGCCCCCCGCGATTTCGTGACGGCCCTGCGCAGCGCCTGCCGCAAGCCGGCGGTGATCGCCGAGGTGAAGAAGGCCAGCCCCAGCAAGGGGGTGATCCGTGAGGATTTCGATCCCGTCGCCATCGCCCAGGGCTATGCCGCCGGCGGCGCCAGCTGCCTGTCGGTGCTCACCGACAGGCAATTTTTCCAGGGGGGCTTTGAGGTGCTGGTGCAGGTGCGCCAGGTGGTGGACCTGCCCCTGCTCTGCAAGGACTTCATCCTCAGCCCCTATCAGCTCTACCAGGCCCGGGCCGCCGGGGCCGATGCGGCGCTGCTGATCGCCGCAATCCTCACGGATGTGGACATGGCCTACCTGCTGAAGGTGGCCCGCAGCCTGGGGCTGGCGGTGCTGGTGGAGGTGCATGACGCCGCCGAGCTGGAGCGGGTGCTGGCCCTCGATGGGGTGCAGCTGATCGGCATCAACAACCGCAACCTGGCCACCTTTGACACCGATCTGGCCACCACCGAGCAGCTCACCGAGCGCTATGGCCCTCAGATCCGCGCCAAGGGCGCCCTGCTGGTGAGCGAATCGGGCCTGTTCAGCCGCGACGACCTCGACCGCGTGCAAAGCGCCGGCGCCGATGCGGTGCTGGTGGGCGAATCGCTGATGCGGCAGCCGGATGTCACCGCCGCCTTGGAGGCGTTGATCGGCGGCTGAGCCCAAGGGGCACCACCACAACCAAGGGCACCAACAAAACAGCCCGGCCATGGGGCCGGGCTGCGGTGATGCGGGTGGCTGATCGCTGGATCAGACCTTGCGGGAGTAGTACTCCACCACCAGCAGTTCGTTGATCTCGAGGGCGACCCACTCGCGCTCGCACTTGCTGATCACCTTGGCGACCTGCTTGTTCTTGTCGAGTTCGAGGTGGGGCGGGATGTTGGCCAGACCGGGGAATTCCAGGTTGGCTTCGGCCAGTTTCTTGCTCTGCTTGCGCTCGCGGATGGCGACCACATCACCGGCCTTGCACTGGTAGCTGGGGATGTCCACGACGCGGCCGTTCACGGTCACGTGGCCATGGTTCACCAGCTGACGGGCACCGGGAACGGTGGGGCCGAAGCCAAGGCGGAAGCAAACGTTGTCGAGACGGTTCTCGAGCAGTTTCAGCAGGTTGGTTCCCGTGGACCCTTCCTGGGCACGGGCCTTCTTCACGTAGCGAACCAGCTGACGTTCGGAAATGCCGTAGTTGAAGCGAAGCTTCTGCTTCTCTTCGAGGCGGATGGCGTATTCGGAGCGCTTGCGACGGGCTTGGCCGTGCTGACCGGGGGGATAAGACCGCTTGGCGGACTTACGGGTGAGACCGGGAAGGTCTCCCAAGCGCCGCGTGATCCTCAGGCGAGGGCCGCGGTAGCGAGACATAAAGGAAACGGAGGCGGTTGAACCGGGAGCGGCACACCTGAGAGCATGGGGCTCTGGAGTGGTGCCACGCCAGCCGACCATCCTATCTCCCAGGCTTGTTTGAGCCCCCAGCGCCCCCATGAGGCTCCAATGAACCGCTTGCTGCAGGTTGTGCTGCTGGCCCTGATCGGCTTCTACCGGCAGGTGATCTCGCCGCTGCTGGGGCCGCCCCGCTGCCGCTTCATCCCCAGCTGCAGCGCCTATGGCCTGGAGGCGATCGAGCGGCACGGGCCCTGGCGGGGCAGCTGGCTGACCCTGCGTCGCCTGTTGCGCTGCCATCCCTTCACCCCCTGCGGTTGCGACCCGGTGCCCGATTGATGGCGGAGCTGGTGTTGATCACCCGGCAGGGCTGCTGCCTGTGCGAGGGCCTTGAGGAGAAGCTGCGCCAGCTGGGGCAGCCCCTGCGGTGCCTGGATGTGGACCAGGACCCCGCGCTGCTGGAGCGCTACGGCCTGGAGGTGCCGGTGCTGCTGTGGCGCGACGGCGGCAGCGAGCGGGAGTTGCCGCGGGTGTCGCCCCGCCTGGCGGGGCCCCAACTGGCCGCCTGGCTGCGGGGGCAGGGGTGTCTTGCCTGAGGCTCACGGGACTGGCGCCCACGGCAACCCCCATCCCCTGAGATCCGCTTAAAACGGGCTGGTCTGCCCAGCGGTGATGTCCCAGCGTCTCCACCCCTTGCTGCGCCAGGTGGGGTTGGCGGTGCCGCCGGGGCTGGACAACGCCGACATCACCACCGTGAGCTGCGATTCGCGGCGGATCGGCGCGGGCACGGTGTTTGTGGGCCTGCCCGGCACCCAGGTGGATGGGGGCCAGTTCTGGCCGGAGGCGCTTCAGGCCG
>RHBP01000121.1 GCA_010030955.1 Synechococcaceae bacterium WBB_10_009
CACTCACGCCTGTTTTGGTTTGCCAATGGCGGCGACGCCGAGATCTACATCGGCAGCGCCGATTGGATGGGCCGCAACCTGGATCGCCGCGTGGAAGCGGTGGTGCCGATCGACAGTCCCGATCTGCAAGGGCGCCTGCTGCGGTTGCTCAACAGCTACCTCAGCGACAACAGCACCGCCTGGGACATGCAACCCGACGGCAGCTTCAACCGGCGCATTCCCGACGACGACAGCTTCGCCGTTCAGGTCGCCCTGATCGACGGTTGGAGACATGGATTGAGCAACGGCGACGAAGCGCCGTAACCGCCACTACAAAAGCTAAGAAAATCCAACGGAAAGAGTGCGGCAAGTCTTCCAATTCGCCGTGTTCTCTTGATGGCTGTAGTGCTACATTCCGGCCAACCATTTCAGGAGCCGAGGGCATGGGCACTCCTCACCACTCCACATCCCCTGAGCTGCCCGCAACATCTCGCTCCACCGCATCCACTCAAGCCGCCAGGATCGCAGCCCCGATGGAATCCTCCGACGCCCGCGCTTCCGAGCGAAACGACAACAGATCAACGGTGCGAAACGGCGCGTCCAAACAGGGCGGTCGCCTCAGTGCTGATTCGATCGGCTGGTACCTCAGCAACATTGGCCGCGTGCCGCTGCTCACCCCCGCTGAGGAGATCGAGCTGGCCCACCACGTGCAGGCCATGAAGCGCCTGCAGGCCCTGCCGGCCGAACAACTCACACCCCGCCAAAAACACCAAATCCGCATGGGCACCCGGGCCCGCGATCGCATGATGGCGGCCAACCTGCGGCTGGTGGTGAGCGTGGCCAAGAAATACCAAAACCAGGGCCTCGAACTGCTCGACCTGGTGCAGGAGGGGGCGATCGGCCTGGAGCGGGCGGTCGACAAGTTCGACCCCGCCATGGGCTACAAGTTTTCCACCTACGCCTACTGGTGGATTCGCCAAGGCATGACGCGCGCCATCGACAACAGCGCCCGCACCATTCGCCTGCCGATCCACGTGAGCGAAAAGCTCTCCAAGATGCGGCGCATCACCCGCGAACTCTCCCATCGCTTCGGGCGCCAACCGAATCGCCTCGAGATGGCCCATGCCATGGGCATGAGCCCCGATGAACTCGAAGAGCTGATCGCCCAGAGCGCCCCCTGCGCCTCCCTCGACGCCCACGCCCGTGGCGACGACGACCGCAGCACCCTCGGTGAACTGATCGCCGACCCCAACAGCAACGAATCCATGGACGGCATGGATCGCAGCCTGCAGAAGGAGCACCTCGGCACCTGGCTGTCGCAACTCAATGAGCGCGAGCGGCGCATCATCGAGCTGCGCTTCGGCCTGGCGGGCCAAGAGCCCCTCACCCTGGCGGAGATCGGTCGGCAGATCAATGTGTCGCGCGAGCGGGTGCGCCAGCTGGAATCCAAGGCGCTGCTCAAGCTGCGCCTGATGACCAACTACCAACAGGCGGCCTGAGCCCACAGGCCGCCATGGGCCTGGCCGTTGTCGCCGGCTGGCTCGCCATGGTGCTGGCCATGGCTCTGCTGGTGCGCCATCGCTGGCCGCAACAGCGGGAGTGGAGCCGCAAGCTGGTGCACATCGGCACCGGCCCGGTGGTGCTGCTGGCCTGGGGCTTCGGCATCGGCCGCGGGTTGGCCCTGCCGCTGGCGCTGCTGGTGACCGCCGCCACGGCCCTCAACCACCGTTTTCAGCTGCTGCCCGCCGTGGAAGACGTGGGCCGCGCCAGCTACGGCACCGTGGCCTACGGCGCCTCCATCAGCCTGTTGCTGGCGCTGTTCTGGCCGCAGCACCCCCTGGCGGTGGCGGCCGGCGTGCTGGTGATGGCCTTCGGTGATGGCCTGGCCGGGCTGGTGGGGCCGGCCCTGCCCTCGCGGCGCTGGCAGCTGTGGGGCCAAACCAAATCCCTCGCCGGCACCGGCTGCATGCTGCTGGCCGCCGTGGCGGTGTTGCTGCTGCTCACCGCCCTGGCGGCGGCCAGCGGCCAACCGGCCCCCAGCCCGGCCCTGTGCCTGGTGGTGGCGGTGCTGGCCACCGCCCTGGAGCAGTGGAGCGTCTACGGGGTGGACAACCTGAGCGTGCCGGTGGTTACGGGCGTGCTCTGGCAGCACTGGAGCAGCTAGCCAGCGCTCAGGCCCGCAACATCGCCTCGCAGCGCTGCTCCCAGTCGTGCTGGGTGCCCAGGCCCGCCACCAACAGGCGATCGGCCGGTTCCTGCTGCAGGCGCAGTTGCCATTGGCGGATCGCCTCGGCCCGCTCCAGCCACACGTCCACCACGGTGGCCTGGATGCGCTCCAGGTCCCAACCGCGGCCGCGGGCGCTGTCGAGGGCCCAGGCCATCAGGCTGTCCAACTGGAACGGCCGCAACCCGGTGAACACCGGGCCGGGCACCTCCACGCTGCGCTGCTCCAGATAAAAGAGCTGCAGCGGATCGGAAACCCCACAGAACTGCAACAGGTAGGTGATGCGTGCTGCCATCACAACCTCCATGGATGCCTGGAAATAACGTACGCCGCCGCCATGGGCGCACCGTTCACAGCAAACCTTTGTGATCAATACTGCACTTAGCACTCACATGTGGCGAGTGCTAAGCATCAGTTTCCAGTGCTCAAACCAAAGCACCAGCCTGGCTTTGGGCACTGGCCACGGCGCCGGCCAGCTCCTGCAGCAGCTCCCGTGTGGTGTCCAGATCGATGCAGGCATCGGTGATGCTCTGGCCGTAGGTGAGCTGGCTGAGATCGGCGGGAATCTTCTGGTTGCCGGCCACCAGGTGGCTCTCGATCATCACCCCCATCACATGCTGGCTGCCGGAGCGCAGCTGCTCCGCCACCTGGCCGGCCACCTCCCCCTGGCGGCGGTAGTCCTTGTTGGAGTTGCCGTGGCTGCAATCCACCATCACCCGCGCCGGCAGGCCCTCCTTGGCCAGGGAAGCCGCAGCCCCCTCGATGGCTTCGGCGTGGTAGTTGGTGCCCTGCTTGCCACCGCGCAGCACCAGGTGGCCATCGGGGTTGCCGGTGGTGCTCACGATCGCAGCGTGGCCCTCCTTGTTGATGCCCAGGAAGTTGTGGGGGCGCGCCGCCGCCTCCATGGCGTTGATGGCCGTGATGGCGCTGCCGTCGGTGCCGTTCTTGAAGCCGATCGGCATCGACAGCCCCGAGGCCATCTCACGGTGGGTCTGGCTCTCAGTGGTGCGGGCGCCGATGGCCGTCCAGCTGATCAGATCGGCGATGTACTGGGGCACCACCGGATCCAGCAGTTCCGTGGCGGCGGGCAAGCCCATGTCCGCCAGGTGCAGCAGCAGGCCGCGGGCCAGCCGCAGGCCGGTGTTGATGTCGTAGCTGCCGTCGAGGTGGGGGTCGTTGATCAGGCCCTTCCAGCCCACGGTGGTGCGGGGCTTTTCGAAATACACCCGCATCACCACCTCCAGCTGCTGGGCGTGGCGGCGGTGCTCCTCGGCGATGGCGGCGGCGTACTCCTGGGCCGCCTTCACGTCGTGCACCGAGCACGGGCCCACGATCACCAGCAGGCGCGGGTCATCGCCCCGCAGGATCGCCTTGATGCGCTCGCGCGCCTCCCGCACCGTGGCCGCAGCCCCCTCGCCGAGGGGCAGCTCGCGGTGCAGCAGGGAGGGCGCCACCAGCGGCCGCGTGTCCACCACATGGAGATCGGAGGTGGGGATCATGCCGGCAGCCGCAGGGCAACGCAGGGAGCCAACCACCCTAAAAGCCCGATTGCAGCCGTTGCCACCAGAGCGCAGGGGGGTGGCAAAGAACAATGGGTGTCACGTCACCGTTCGTCAGGTCTTCCGGACCCCTGCGCCCATGCCTGCGCCAACACCTGCGCCGATGGATGCCAGCAGCTTCCTCTCCGACTACCGCGCCGCCGCCGCGGACCGGGAAGCCCTGGGGGTGCCGGCCCTGCCGCTCACCGCCCCCCAGGCCGAGGCCCTCACCACCCTGCTGGCGGCGCCACCGGCCGGCGAGGAGGCCTTCCTGCTGCACCTGCTCAGCGAACGCATCCCACCGGGGGTGGATGAGGCCGCCTATGTGAAGGCCAGCTGGCTGAGCGCCGTGGCCCAGGGCAGCGCCGCCAGCCCGCTGGTGAGCCCGATCGAAGCGGTGCAGCTCCTGGCAACCATGATCGGCGGCTACAACGTGGGCGCCCTGATCGCGCTGCTCTCCAGCACCGATGCCGCCATCGCCGAGGCCGCGGCCATCGGCCTCAGCCGCACCCTGCTGGTGTACGACGCCTACAACGATGTGCTGGAACTGGCGGCCAGCAACCCCGATGCCCAGCGGGTGATCGACAGCTGGGCCGCCGGCGAGTGGTTCACCGCCAAGCCGGAGCTGCCGGCGGAGATCACCGTGACGGTGTTCAAGGTGGAGGGCGAAACCAACACCGACGACCTCTCCCCCGCCACCCACGCCACCACGCGGCCGGACATCCCCCTGCACGCCACGGCGATGCTGGAAACCCGCATGCCCGGTGGCCTCGAGCAGATCAGCCAGCTCAAGCAGAAGGGCCACCCCGTGGCCTACGTGGGCGACGTGGTGGGCACCGGCAGCTCCCGCAAATCCGCCATCAACTCGGTGCTCTGGCACACCGGCACCGACATCCCCCACGTGCCCAACAAGCGCAGCGGCGGCGTGGTGCTGGGGGGCAAGATCGCGCCCATCTTCTTCAACACCGCCGAAGACTCCGGCGCCCTGCCGATCGAGTGCGACGTGAGCGCCCTCAGCAGCGGCGATGTGATCACCATCCGCCCCTACGCCGGCACCATCGAGCGCGCCGCCGGTGAAGCCGGTGCCGGCACGATCGTGGCCCGCTTCGAGCTCAAGCCCAGCACGATCACCGATGAGGTGCGGGCCGGCGGCCGCATCCCCCTGCTGATCGGCCGCTCGCTCACCGACAAGGTGCGCGCCCAGCTGGGCCTGCCCCCCAGCGACCTGTTCATCCGCCCCACGGCCCCCGCTGACACGGGCAAGGGCTTCACCCTGGCCCAGAAGATGGTGGGCAAGGCCTGCGGGCTGCCCGGCGTGCGCCCCGGCACCAGCTGTGAGCCGCTGATGACCACCGTGGGCTCCCAGGACACCACCGGGCCCATGACCCGCGATGAGATGAAGGAGCTGGCCTGCCTGGGCTTCTCCGCCGACCTGGTGATGCAGAGCTTCTGCCACACCGCCGCCTACCCCAAGCCGGTGGACCTCAAAACCCACGCCGAGCTGCCCGA
>RHBP01000122.1 GCA_010030955.1 Synechococcaceae bacterium WBB_10_009
CAGCTGGGAGGGCTCCACCCCGGCGGCCAACCATTGGCGCATGGCGGCCGCCGGCGCCGACACCCGCAGGATCCCCTCAGCGCGGTAGGTCTTGTCCCGGGTGGACAGGCCGTAGACGTTGCCCACATCCAGGGCCACCGTCACCGGCACGGGAGCCAGGGGTGCCCCCAGCAGGGGCAGCGCCACGGCCAGGGCCAGCAACGGCAGCAGCAGATGCCGAATCCAGCGGACCATCCATTGCTGCAGGATGAATCCACACCATAGGGGCGTTGTGGCGATGGAGGTGCTGGTCATCGGGGCGGGCCCGGCTGCCCTCTGCATCGCCGCAGCCCTGGCGGAGCGTGGGGTGGTGGCCGAGGGCCTGGCGCCGGAGGATCCGCAGCAGCCCTGGCCCAACACCTACGGCATCTGGGCACCGGAGGTGGATGCCCTGGGGCTGGCGCCGCTGCTGGGGCACCGCTGGCACAACACCGTCAGTTGGTTCGGTGATCGCCTCGGTGGCCCCGCCGTGCAGCACGGCATTGACTACGGCCTGTTCGACAAGGCGGCCCTGCAGCAGCACTGGTGGCGGCAGTGCGAAAGAGCCGGGGTTGCCTGGAGGCGGGGCCGGGCCCTGGCGGTGGAGCACCACGCCGGCGGCTCCACCGTGGTCACGGAGGCGGGGGAGCGGCTTGAGGCCCGGCTGGTGATTGATGCCAGTGGCCACCGCTCGCCCTTGGTGCAGCGTGCGGATGAGGGGCCGGTGGCGGGCCAGGCGGCCTACGGCATCGTGGGGCGCTTCTCTGCCCCACCGGTGGATCCTGGGCAGTTTGTGCTGATGGATTACCGCAGTGACCACCTCAGCGAGGCGGAGCGCCGCTGCGGGCCACCCACCTTTCTCTACGCCATGGATTTGGGGGAGGGGGTGTTTTTTGTGGAGGAAACCTCCCTGGCCTTGGCGCCGGCGGTGCCCTACGACGTGCTCAAGGACCGCCTGCTGCGGCGCCTCAGCCACCGGGGTGTGGCGGTGGAGGTGGTGCAGCACGAGGAGTTTTGCCTGTTCCCGATGAACTTGCCGCTGCCGGACCTGCAGCAGCGGCTGCTGGCCTTCGGCGGTGCCGCGGCGATGGTGCATCCGGCGTCGGGCTACATGGTGGGGGCGCTGCTGCGCCGTGCGCCGGCCCTGGCGGATGCCATTGCCCAGGGGTTGCAGCAGCCCGCTCTGCCGGCTGAGCAGCTGTGCCGGCGGGCCTGGGATGCCCTCTGGCCCCTGGAGCTTCAGCGCAAGCACGCGCTTTATCGCTTCGGGTTGGAGAAGTTGATGCGCTTTTCGGAGGGGCAGTTGCGGGCCCATTTCTCCACCTTCTTCAACCTCCCCCCCCAGCAGTGGTATGGCTTCCTCACCAACACCCTCACCCTGCCGGAGCTGATTGCCGCCATGGTGCGGCTGTTTGTGCAGGCCCCCTGGACGGTGAAGGCGGGCCTGATGGGCATGCGGGGGCGCGAGTTGGCGCTGGGGCTGCGGATGCTCTTTCCCGCAGGGCGCTAGCTCAGGCGGTGGCGCCGCCGCAGGAGCTGCCCTGGCCTGCGGTGCAGCCGTAGCAGTGGTTGCCCCAGTGGATGGCTCCGTCCAGGAGTTGTTCACGGCTGATCGTCGCGATGGTGGCGCCGCTGGCCTCGGGCATCTCCAGCATCTGGTTGAAATCGCAGTCGTGGAGGCGGCCATCGGGGGCCACCGACAGGGTGTCGCGGCACATCAGCCCTTCGAGGGCCGCCGGGTTGAAGGCCCGCTCCAGCAGCGCCAGGTAGCAGTTCACGTGGCCATCGCGCTGCAGCTGTTGCAGGAAGCGGGCGATCGGCATGTTGTTGAGCCCGATCAGCCGGTCGAACCGCACCCCAGCCAGCTGCTCCAGCCGCTCGGCCCAGCGCCGTTGATCCCAGGCGCTGAGCTGTTGCAGCTGGGTGCCGGCCGGGTTGCTCATCAAGGTGAGCTGCCGCGTCGGATCGCCCTGGCCGTACCCCAGCCCATTGAGCAGCCGCAGCGCCTGGATCGAGGCTTCCCAGGTGCCCTCGCCCCGCTGGCCATCGGTGGCGTCTTGATCCGGCTGCGGCAGGCTCGCCACGATCTCCACCTGTTGGCTTGCCAGGAAGGGGGCCAGGTCGTGCAGGGCGGGCAGCAGCAGCACGGTGAGGTTGCAGCGGTCGATCACCTGGCAGCCCTGGCTCCGGGCCGCCAGCACCAGGTCGCGGAAGCGGGGGTGCAGTTCGGGGGCGCCGCCGGTGAGATCCAGCACCGCCGGCTTCAGCCGGGCGATGGCGCTGATGCAGGCCTCCACCACCCCATCGGGCATCAGGGTGTGGCCCTGGTGGGGGCCCGCATCCACGTGGCAGTGGCTGCAGCGCATGTTGCACAGCCGCCCCAGGTTGAGCTGCAGCACCCGCAGCGGGCTGCGCCGCGGTGGCGTCAGCCCCCGTTGCCCCAGGCTTCGGGCAAACCCCTGCTCCTGGGGCAGGGCCCCCTCCAGCAGCGTTGTTTGCTGCTGGGGTGAGAGGCCAGGGGGGCGTTCGGCCAGCGCCATCGCTTCAGGGGGCGGCCGGCAGGCGGGTCCAGTCGGCGGCGTTGAGCAGGGGGAACAGGGCATCCTCGCGGCGCACCGCCTCCAGCCAGCCGTGCGGCAGTGGGGTGCCATCGATGGCCTGCAGCAGGGTCCAGAACCGCCCCAGGTGCCGTTGGATGCGTTCGCGGGCCAGGTCGGTGGTGGTGCCCGCCCGCAGGATGAAGCTCCAGTCGGAGCTCTGCGCCAGCAGCAGCTCGCGGCCGGCTTGGTCCAGCAGCTCCCGGGCCGCTTCGCTGCCCACGCCCCGGCTCACCCGTTCCACCATCGCCCGCGAGGCCCGGTTCCACTCCGGAATCACCCAGGCGTTGCTGTCGTTGAGCCAATAGTTGTGATACCCCCCCTGGCCCCAGCTGGAGGGCGACGGTTGGCAGAGCTGCAGGGCATCGCCGCGGCTGAGGGTGTCCCGCAGGGTCACCAGATCCACCCCTTGGGAGGGCGCCTGGCGGAACACCTCCCCCAGAAACTGCGGCCCCTCGTACCACCAGTGGCCGAAGAGCTCCGCATCAAAGGGGGCCACCAGCAGCGGCCGGCGGTCCATGGCCCCCTCCAGGCGCTGCAGATGGCGGGCGCGGCCCTGCAGGAAATGCACTGCATCGCGCTGCACGCAGCGCTGGGCCTCCTCGGGTTCGTAGGGCTGCTTGCTGTCGAGGCTGCAGTCGCGCTCCGACACCCGGTGCAGCTTCAGCCCCAGGGGGCGCGCGCAGGGGATGCCGCGCTGCTCCAGGTCGCCGGCGGGCAGATCCCAGCCCAGGTCGCGGTGAAATTCCCGGTAGTGGGGATCGCCGGGGTAGCCGTCGCGGGCGCTCCACACCGGCAGGGTGGATTCGCTGTCGCGCCCGAAGAAGGCCATGCCCGCCGGGGTGCACACCGGCGCGTACACCCCGTAGCGGGGGCGCGGTTGGCCGTGCAGCAGGCCATGGGCGTCGAGAATGGCGTAGCGCAGGCCGCAGCTCACCAGCAGCCGGTCGAGCCCCTCGTAGAAGGCGCACTCCGGCAGCCAGATCCCCTGGGGGCGAACCCCCAGCAGCCGTTGGTGTTCGCGCACCGCCGTGAGCAGCTGGGCCCGCACCGCCTCCGGGCAGTCGCGCAGCAGCGGCAGGTAGCCATGGGTGGCGGCGCAGGTGAGCAGGTCGAGCACGCCCGCCCGCTGCAACCGCTGGAAGCGCGGCAGCAGGTCGCCGCCGCAGAGCTCCCAGGCCTGGTGGGCACGGCTGAGCAGCTGGGCCACGTCGGCGGCGGCGTTGGCGTGGCCCGTGGGCGCCTGCCGCAGCAGCTCCTGCCGCACCGCCAGCCACGGGCCGAAGCGGGCGCTGAGGCCGGCATTGCTGAGCAGCGAGAGCAGCGTGGGCGAGAGCCCCATGCTCAGCCGCGGCCGCTGCTGCGGATCGGCGGCCGCGCGCTCCAGCACGTCGAGCAGCGGCAGGTAGCACTCCAGCAGCGCCTGGAAGTACCAGTCCTCCTCCAGGGAGCCGGGCTCGCTGGAGTGCACGTAGGGGAGGTGCGCGTGCAGGACCAGCGCCAGGTCGCCGGTGGCCAAGGGCTCGGCTCGCAGTGGGGCGACTCTAGGCGCAGCTTCTAGGCTCGGGCCAACGGGAACGAGGGGGGATGGAGCTGGCACTGGCGGTGGATGGCCACGGCATGTTTCACGTGCAGCAGAAGCTGGGCTGGTTTTTTGACCCGCGCCGGTTGCTGGCCCATGCGGCCGCGGGGCCGGGCACCCAGATCGCCGCGGCCTTCTGGTACACCGGCCTCAAGGACCCCACCGACCAGCGGCCCTTCCGCGATGCCCTCACCAGCCTGGGCTACACCGTGCGCACCAAGCTGCTGCGGGAGTTGGCGTCGGATGCCGACCAGCGCCAATTTGGCCGCGCCAACCTCGATGTGGAGCTCGCCATCGACCTGCTGGCCGTGGCCCACCGCACCGATGAGCTCTGGCTGCTCAGCGGCAGCCGCGATCTCGAGCGCCTGCTGGAGGTGCTGCGCATCAAGGGGGTGAAGGTGGTGCTGATTGGCGCCGATGGCATGGTGCCCCGGGATCTGCGCAACGCCGCCGACCGCTTCATCGACCTCCAGGCCCTGCGGCCGGTGCTGGAAAAGGTCGAGGGCGCTGCCCAGCCCTAAACTGGGGCTAACTCATAACCATTCCGCGTTGTATTCGCCATGGCCCGCGACCCCGGCCGGGTACTGATCTTTGACACCACCCTGCGCGATGGGGAGCAGTCCCCTGGCGCCAGCCTCAACCTGGAGGAGAAGCTGGCGATCGCCCAGCAGCTGTCCCGCCTGGGGGTGGACATCATCGAGGCCGGATTCCCCTTCGCCAGCCCCGGGGATTTCAACGCCGTGCAGCGCATCGCCGCCAGTGTGGGAAGCCCCGATGGGCCGGTGATCTGCGGCCTGGCCCGGGCCGCCCGCGGCGACATCAAGGCCTGCGCCGAGGCGGTGGAGCCCGCCGCCCGCAAGCGGATCCACACCTTCATCGCCACCAGCGACATCCACCTGGAGCACAAGCTGCGCAAGAGCCGCGCCGAGGTGCTGCAGATCGCCGGCGAGATGGTGGCCTATGCCCGCTCGTTGGTGGACGACGTGGAGTTTTCCTGCGAAGACGCCGGCCGCTCCGATCCGGAGTTCATGTACCAGGTGATTGAGGCGGCCA
>RHBP01000123.1 GCA_010030955.1 Synechococcaceae bacterium WBB_10_009
TGCTGGAGCACGATCTCCGGGCGCTCGCTGTCGCGCCAGCGGATGCGGTAGGCGGGCATCTTGGTGCCACGGCTGGTGGTTTGCTCCACCGGCTCCATCACCCAACCCCGGCGGGAGCGGCCCTGGGGGTTGCGCTTCACCACCGCATCCGCGTGCTTGAAGCGGAAACCGACGCGCTCGCCACTCATGGAACCACGGGCCCCCGGCTGGGGGTACTTGCCTACTAGGGTCGATTATCCCATTGCGGCCGGCGCAGGCGAGCCCGGCTGGTCCGGCCTGAGGAGCGGGAAGGCGATCACATCGCGGATCGAGGGGCTGTCGGTGAGCAGCATCACCAGCCGGTCGATGCCGATGCCCAGGCCGCCGGTGGGGGGCATGCCCACCTCCAGGGCCTGGAGGAAATCCTCATCCACCTGCTGGGCTTCGTCGTCACCGGCGGCCTTGCGGGCCATCTGGGCCTCCAGCCGCTGGCGCTGATCCACCGGATCGATCAGCTCGCTGAAGGCGTTGGCGGTTTCGCGCCCCACGATGAACAGCTCAAAGCGTTCCACCAGGCCGGGCTTGCTGCGGTGGGCCCGGGCCAGGGGTGAGTTCTCCACCGGGTAATCGATCACGAAGGTGGGCTGGATCAGGTGGGCCTCCACCCGCTGCTCGAAGGCCTCCACCAGCAGCCGGCCCACCGAATCCGCCAGTGCTGGCACCTCCAGCCCTTGAGCCTCCATGGCCGCGGCCGCCTCGGCGCGGGAGCCGAAGCTGGTGAAATCCAGGCCGGTGGCCTCGCGCACCAGGTCGTGCATGGTGGCCCGCCGCCAGGGGGGCGTCAGGTCAATGTCGGTGCCCTGGTAGCTGAGGCGGGTGCCACCGCACACCTGCTGGGCCACATGGGCGATGAGCTGCTCGGTGAGGTCCATCATGTCGCCGTAGTCGGCGTAGGCCTGGTACACCTCGATCGAGGTGAACTCCGGGTTGTGGCGAGTGCTGATGCCCTCGTTGCGGAAGATGCGCCCCAACTCGTAGACCCGCTCAAAGCCCCCCACCACCAGGCGCTTGAGGTGCAGCTCGGTGGCGATGCGCAGGGTGAGCGGCAGATCCAGGGCGTTGTGGTGGGTTTCAAAGGGCCGGGCGTCGGCGCCGCCGGGCACGCTCTGCAGCACCGGCGTTTCGATCTCCAGAAAGCCCCGCTCATCGAGCCAGCGGCGCATGGCGCTCACCGCCAGGGCCCGGCGGCGGAAGGTTTCGCGGGTGGCCGGCGACACGATCAGATCGAGGTAGCGCTGGCGGTAGCGCTTCTCCACATCCGCCAGGCCGTGCCACTTGTCGGGCAAAGGCTGCAGGCTCTTGCTGAGCATCTGCCAGCCCTGCACCTTCACCGACAGTTCGCCGCGGTCGGTGCGGCGCAGGGTGCCCTGCACACCGATCCAATCGCCGGCGTCCACCAGGGTGGTGATGTGGGCAAAGGCCTCGGGGTCCTCCGGCATCGAGTCCGCCAGGGTGGCCTTCTCGATGTAGAGCTGAATCGGGCCGGTTTCATCGGCCAGGGTGAAGAAGGCCAGCTTGCCCATCACCCGGCGGGTCATCACCCGGCCGGCCACCGCCACCGCCAGATCGCGCTCCTCGCCATTGGGCAGGTCAGCGTGGGCCGCCTGCAGCTCAGCGGTGCGGTGGCTGGGCTGGAAGCGCACCCCATAGGGCCCCTGCCCCAACGCCGCCAGGGCCTTGCCTTTCTCGAGGCGGGTCTCGCGCAGCTCAGACAAGGGACCGGTTCAGCTCAGCTCCCGGCCATCCTGCAGGACCGCGGTGCGACTAGCCGGCAGCGGCCATGGCGCCGGTGTCGCCCACCCGCTGGGAGGCATAGCCGGTGCCGCGCACCGTGAGGATCAGCTCCGGGTTGCGGGGGTCGGGCTCGAGCTTGCCCCGCAGCCGGGCCACGTACACATCCACCACCCGCAGGTCGGCGGCGCGGCGGGGGGGATAGCCCCACAGCTGCTCGAGGATCTCGGCGCGGGGCACCACGCGGCCGGGCTCGCGGAACAGCAACTCCAGCAGGCTGAACTCGGTGTAGGTGAGGCCGATGCGCTCGCCGTCGCGGGTCACCTGGCGGCGGTTGGTGTCCACCACCAGGTCGCCCACCCGCAGCACCCCCTGTCCGGCGGGCACATCGCGGGGTTCGGCGGCGGCGGAGCCGCGGCCCACCCGCCGCAGGATCGTGGCGATGCGGGCTTCGAGCTCCTTGGGGCTGAAGGGCTTGGGCAGGTAGTCGTCGGCGCCGAGGTCGAGGCCCGCCACCCGCTCGGCGATGGCATCGAGGGCCGACAGGAAAATGATCGGCACGCAGGATTCCGCCCGCAGGCGCCGGCACACCGCGAAGCCATCGAGCTTCGGCAGCATCACGTCGAGCACCACCAGGTCGGGCTGCTCCTGGTGAAACAGGGTGAGGGCCTCTTCGCCGTCTTCGGCGCACACCACGCGGTAACCGGCCAGCTGCAGCCGCATCACCAGCACGCGGCGCACGGCCGGTTCGTCATCCACCACCAGCAATGTGGCGCGCTGATCGCCATCCCCTGGGGCATCACCTCGCCGGTGCTGCTCGTCGAGAGGCATGCGCACAACAGGAGATGAAGAAGCGCAACGATACATCTCAAGATGAACAGACAGGCGGCCAAACCGCCCGAATCCAGGGCTATCTCGGCGAACTCTTAAGGTTTTCTTCCGGCTTCTGGGCGGCTGCCGGCGGGCTGGGCAGCCGCCACCGGCCAGCGCCCTTGCGCATAGGCATTCCACTGGCGCTCCGCCTCCACCAGGGCCGCATCGCTGCTGATCTGGCCGAGCATGGCCCGCTGCAGCTGGGTGTAGACGATCGCCTGAAGCCGCTTCACCCCGGGGCTGGCGGGCACCAGCACGGTGGCGCGCCCCAGGGTGTCGGCGGAGAGCAAGCGGGCCCGTTGCACCAGGGCCTCCTGGGGGTTGGCGGGGGTGGCACCCCCCAGCTGCGCCCGCAGCTGGCCCAGGGCCTGCGGCGAGGAGGGCAGCACCTTGGCCTGCTCCGCAAACTGCCATTGGTTGGCACCGTTGGTGAGGAACAGGGCAAAGCTGGCCGCCTGGGCCGCCACCGGGCTCTGGCGGGGGATCGCCAGGGTCATCACCGCCACGTTGGCCTGGCCGTTGGCACCGGTGATCGGCGGGTAGGGGCGGGTGGCGGCGGCGACGCGCGGGGCGTTGGTTTGGATGCTGCGCAGAAACTCCGCACCGCTGCCCACCTGGGCCAGTTCACCGCTCTGGTAGAGCTCGATCGCGCGGCGGTAGCCCTGGCTCACCACCTCCCGCGGCAGCAGGCCGCGGCGGTACAGATCGGTCCAGAAGGCGAAGGCGCGCCGGCCCGCCGGGCTGTTGAAGGCGGCCCGCTGGCGGCCATCCAGCAGGGTCACATCCATCTGCACCAGGCTCTCCAGCAGTTCGGCGGAGTCGTCCGGCACCACGGTGACAAACAGGGCATAGCGGCCGGTGCGGCGCTTCACCGCTTCGGCGTAGGCGGGCAGCTGGGCCCAGGTGCGGGGCGGGGCGCCGTAGCCGGCCTGACGCAGCAACTGGGTGTTGGCCAGGGTGATGCGGGCGGTGAGATACCAGGGGATGGCGAACTGGGCCGGCCGGCCATCGGGCCCGGCGCTGCGGCCGGCCCGCCAAATCAAAGGCAGGTAGCCCTGGGGGGCCTGGGGGGGCAGCACCCGCTCCAGGGGCAGCAACCCCCCCTTGCTGGCCAGGTTGGCGGCGAACAGGGGGTTGAGGTTCACCACGTCCGGTGCCGTGCGGGCGAACACCGCCGCCAGCAGCTTGCGCTCCACCGAACCCCAGGGCACGTCGGTCCACACCACCCGATAGCCGGGGTTCTGCCGCTCCCAGGCGGCGATCACGCCGTGGATGTAGCCGTTGAACTTGGGGGCCAGATCCAGGGTCCAGAACTGGATGGTGCGGCGGTCGTCCGGGGGCGCCGACGGCTGGCAGGCGGAGAGCGCCAACCCCACAGAGGCGGCCAAGGCGGCCGCGGCAACACCAAGCCTCCTCATCCGCGCAACTCCGCCACCCGCCGCCAGCGCAGCAACTGCAATGAGCAGAGCACGGGCGCCAGCAGCCCCGTGATCAAGCTCTGGGCCACCAGGGTGTGCACGCCCACCAGGGGCACGGGCAAGGCACCCAGCCCGTGCTGTTGCAGCAGCAGGCTGGCCCCCATCAGCGCCGTGCCCAGCAAGGCCAGCAGCCCCAGGCTGAAGCTGCGCTCGATTGGCACGCCGCGCCGACCGAGGCGGCCCCACCACCAACCCAGCAGCGCCAGGGCGGGCACCTCCGAGGCCGACCCCAGGTGCAGCCCATCCAGCACCAACCCCAGGGCACGTCGGTCCACACCACCCGATAGCCGGGGTTCTGCCGCTCCCAGGCGGCCACAGCACCGCCCAGCTGGGGGGCACACCACCGAGTTTCAACAACGCCGGCGACGCCAGGGTGAGCAGCGGCACCGCCAGGCCCGTGGCCCCGCACCAACGCTGGCGATGCAGCACCCCCATGGCTAGCGGGTCACCACCTGCACCCAGTCGATGGCATCCACGGGGGCGCTCAACTGCACCACCGCATCCGGCGCCGGCACCAGCTGCTCATTCACGCTCTGCACCACCCCCACGGTGAGGTTGGGGGGCAGCAGCGTGCTGGCGGGGGAGGTGGTGATCAGGTCGCCGGGGCGCACGCCCGTGTCCTTCTCGATGAACTGCAGCCGCGGCCGCGGTGTGCCGAGCCCCACCAGCAGGCCATGGCGTTGCAGCCGCGGCACCCACACCCCCAGGCGGCTGGCGCTGTCGGTGAGCAGGGCCACCCGGGCGGTGCTGGGGGTCACGCTGGCGACGCGGCCGATCAGCCCCCCCGGGGCCAGCACCCCATCGCCCACGCCGATGCCGGCAGCGCTGCCCTGGCCGAGCTCGAGCTGTTGCCACCAGCCGCCGGTTTCGCGGGAGATCACCGGCGCCGCCACCAGGGCGGATGCACCCTGCTGCAGGCCCAACAGGCCGCGCAGGCGCTGGTTGTCGCGCTCCAGCTGCAGCAGCCGCGCCTGCTGATCGGTGCGCTCAGCGGATCGCACCCATTCCGACTGGGCCGATCCCGGCCAAAAGGGGCGGCTCAGCAGGGCATAGGCGTCGCTGAACAGGGCGCCTTTGCTGAGCCGCACGGCCCCCAGGGCCAGCAGCAGCAGCCCCCAGG
>RHBP01000124.1 GCA_010030955.1 Synechococcaceae bacterium WBB_10_009
GGCGATCGCCAGGGCATTGCTGCGGCCAGGGATGCCCCACTGCAACCGGTAGGTGGGCGAGAGGGTCTCCACGTCGAAGGCCACGGAGGCGTTCTCGAAGCGGTCGTCGCTGTACTTGAGCGCCTTCAGTTCACCGAAGTGGGTGGTGGCGATGGTGAGCCGGGCCCGCTCCGCCAGCTGCCGCAGCAGGGCGATGGCCAGGGCGGTGCCCTCCGTGGGGTCGGTGCCGGCCCCCACCTCATCCAGCAGCACCAGATCGGCACCCCCCTGGGCCGCCAGATCCGCCCCCGCCGGCGGCAAGGCCTCGAGGATCCGCGCGATGCGGCGCACATGGCCGCTGAAGGTGGAGAGGTTCTGCTGCAGCGACTGCTCATCGCCGATGTCCGCCAACACCTGGCGGCACCAGGGCAGCCGCGGGCTGCCGCCGCAGGGCACAAACAGGCCGGCGCGGGCCATCAGCGCCGCCAGACCGATGCTCTTGAGGGTCACGGTTTTGCCACCGGTGTTGGGGCCGGTGATCGCCACCACCCGCAGGGGGCCCTCCACCCGCACAGCCACCGGCACCACCGCCGTCCCCCCCTCGCGGCGTTGCTGCCACAGCAGCAGGGGGTGGCGGAGGTCTTCCAGGTGCAACGGCGCCAGGGGATCGCCATCCAGCTCCGGACGCACGGCCCCCATCCACTGGCCGTAACGGGCCCGGGCCAGGGCGGCATCCAGCTGCACCAACACCTCCTGCAGGTGCTCCAGGGCGGGCAGCTCCGCCGCCACCAGGCCGCTCAGCTCCAGCAACACGGCCTGTTCCGCCTCCCGCTCCTGGCCCTCCAGCTGGCGAATGCGGTTGCCCAGGGGGATCACCGCCTGGGGTTCGATGAACACGGTGCTGCCGGAGGCGGAGCTGTCGTGCACCAGGCCGGGCAGCTGCGCCGCGGCCCCCGCCTTCACCGCCAGCACCGGGCGGCCGTTGCGCTCCGCCACCACCGTGTCCTGCAGCAGGGCCGCGAAGCGGCGCATCAGGTCGTTGAGGCGATCGCGGCGCTCCTGGCGCACGGCCGCCAACTGCCGCCGCAGCTCCCCCAGGGGCGGGCTGGCGCGGTCCGCCACACGGCCGCTCTCCTCGAGGCAGAAGTGCAGCCGCTGCTCCAGATCCGGCAGGGTGCGCAGCTCCGCCACCAGGGCGGTGCACACCGGCCGCAGGGTTGGATCATCGATCTGGCGCCGCAGCCGGCGGGCCGCCGCCAGGGTGGAGGCCACCGCCAACAGCTCATCACCGCTGGCGGTGCCCCCCTTGGCACAGATCTGCAGGGTGCGGCTGAGGTCGGCCACCCCTTGGAAACTCAGCCCCCCTTCGGTGAGGCCATCGAGGGCGATCAGCTCGGTGGTTTCCGCCAACAGGCGTCGGCTGGCCTCCAGGCTGGGGGCCAAGGGCAAGGCCAGGCAGCGCTGGCGGCCCAGCGGGGTGCTGGCGAAGGCGGCGAGGTGCTGGGCCAGCCGCGGCCACTCCAGCAGCTCAAGCGCCTCCCGCTGAATCGCCGACCCGCTCACGCGCGCACCAGAGGGATCGGCTCAGCACCCACATTGGAGGGCAGGCCGGCGGCCGGCTCGTAGAGCATCTCCAGCCAGTTGCCCTCCGGATCCTGCATGTAAAACGACGCCGTGCCGTCGCGGTGGTCGTGCACCGGCCCGCAGCTGTGGCCCTGGGCCACCAGCTGCTCGCGGATGCGATCCACCTCGGCGCGGTCGTGGAAATGGAAGGCGAAATGGGGGCCCGCGGCGCGGTAGTCCGGGCTGAGCAGGGCGATGCCCTCGCCGGAATCGGGCCACTGCACATAACACCAATCGGGTGCATCCCAGGTGAGCCGAAGCCCCAGCCCCAGGTAGAAGGCCTTCGCCCGCGCCATGTCCTGCACCCGCAGGGCCACATGGCCGAGGCGGTGCTGGCCAGCGATCGGAGCAGCCATGGACGGTGCTGTGTCTTGCCCCATTCTCGGATGCTTCGCGCAACACTGAGGCCACCGTGCGGCGAAGGGCTTGTCACCTGCCCAACCTGGACAGCCGAGCAGTTTCTGGCTCACCAACCGCGGCGTGCTGGCCCTTTGCTTCGTGGTGCTGGAGCTGGTGTTCTTCTCCAGCGATTCGGTGAGTGTGCCGGCCCACGCTTATGTCAGCGGTGACGTGGGGGGAACCCCCTACCTCTCGGTGTGGTTTGGCTATGCGTTCCTGATCCCGGCCGCGCTGATCATGCCCGTGCTGGGCAGCCTCAAGGAGCGGGTGGGTGCGAAGGCAATCGCCACACTCGGGCCGGGGCTGTTTGGCGTGGCGAGCGTGATTGGCGCCATGGCCACCGATCCGCAGTTGTTCATCACCATGCGGGTGCTGCAGGGGTTGGGGGCCGGGGTGATCCCAGCCGCCGCCGGCGGCTACCTGGGGGCGCAGCTGGGGGAGAAGTACACCCCGATGGGCAAGGGGCTGGTGGCCCTGGCCTTGGTGATTGGATCAAGCGCCGGCATCCCCCTGTCGGCCTTCATCACCTGGTATGCCAGCTGGCGCCTGCTCTACCTGCTGCTGGGGATTGTGGCCCTGGCGGCGGTGGCGGTGATCGCCAAGCTGATGCCCGCCAGCCCTGGCAACCCCGAAGCCGAGATCGACTGGCTGGGATACGGCCTGATGGTCGGTGGCTTTGGGCTGCTGAGCGTGTCGCTGGTGGTGGGCAACCAGCGGGAATGGTTCCAAAGCGGCACCTACATCGTGCTGCTGTGGCTGTCGATCCTGCTGATTGGGCTGTTCGGCTGGCGGGTGGTGCGGGTGCCGAAGCTGATCAACCTGCGCATCTTCCAGGACATCAACTTCTGCATCAGCACCCTGATCCTCAGCTCGGTGATGTTCTTTCTGTTCATGGTTTTCGCAATCGTGCCCCGATTCCTCACGGTGGTGCTCAACAACACGATCGAGAACTACGCCTGGACGTTTGTCCCCTTTGTGGGCTGCGTGATGGTGACGGGGATGATGGTGACGCCAGGGGTCAGCCCCCGTCTGCTGGCGGCCACCATCCCCGCCAAAAAACGGCTCAGCGCCACGGCGATCCTGCTGTTTGCCCTCACCGCCCACTGGATGGCGAACACCTGCGCGCAGCAGGACAACACCAACGTGACCATTCAGCTGATGGCCATGGGGATCTGCTTCGCCCTGATCAACTGCATGGAGATCCAGATGTCGTTCTCCACCATGCCCGCCGACCTGATGACCAGCGCCAGCTCCGTGCTGTTCTTCTGCACCAACCTGGCCAAGGCCCTCTCCGGGGGGGTGAACAGTGCGATCCTCACGGTCAGCAGCCAAGGCAGCTGGGAGCGGTTTCGGGAGCAGATCGATGGCTCCAACCCCGTGCTGGAGGGTTTTCAACGGCCCCTCAGCGGCCACGCCCTCGGCATCGGAGGGGAGCGGTGGACCCAGGGATCCTTGGAGCTGATCAACCAGGCGATCGCCAAGCAAGCCGAGGTGGTGTCCTTCATCAACATCGCCACGATGGTGGGGATGGTGTTGCTGGTGCTCTGCAGCCTGCCGCTGCTGCACCGCAGCCCGGCCGCCGCGGGCGCCCCTAAGCTCCCGGCCACCCCAACCCGCCGCTGACCCCCCGTGAACAAGCGCACCGTGTTGATTGCCGGGGGGGCCACCGCCGTGGTGGGGCTCGGGCTGGCCGGCTACTTCACCACCAACCACTACTTCCCCAGCACCAACGACGCCTACGTCCACGCCTACACGATCACCGTGTCGCCCTATGTGGAGGGCTACATCAAGACCATCCACGCCGAGCCCAACGCCTTCGTGAAGAAGGGGCAGCTGCTCTACGAGATCGTGCCGCTGCCCTTTCAGTTGAGCGTCGCCCAGCAAAAGCACCAAATGGAGGCGGCCATCGCCCAGAAGGCCGCCCTCGAGGATCAACTGCTCAAGGCCCGCCAAGCCGTCAACGACCAGAAGGCGAGCCAATGGATCATCAACCTCAACCAGCAGCGCTACGCCTACCTGCTGCGGCAGCAGGTGGTGGCCCTGGAGAAGGAGCAGGAGTTCCAGGCCTCCAAGCTGGAGGCGCGCGCCAAGGTGAAAAGCGCCGAGCTGGAGATCTCGCGCCTGCAGAAACAGATTCGTGAGCAGGAGGCCAACATCAAGGCCCTCAGCGCCGCCGTGGGCAACGCGAAAGTGAACCTCAACTACACGCGCTACTACGCACCGATGGATGCCTATGTGAGCAACAACTTCAGCATCCGCGCCGGGCAGTACGTCAAGCCAGGCGAGGCGATGTTCAAGCTGGTGGACAACACCAACTGGTGGGTGGATGCCAACTACATGGAGTCACAGATTCACCGCATCCGTGACGGCATGCCAGCCAAGGTCAGCCTCGATATGTATCCCGGGGTGACCTTCCACGGCAGGGTGATCAACATCAGCCAGGGCAGCGGCGCCTATTACTCCCTGCTGCCGCCCCAGAACGCCACCGGCAACTGGGTGAAGGTGCCACAACGGTTCCCGGTGCGCATCCGGCTCGCGCAGACCAGCAGCCACCCACTGCGGGCTGGCGCCACCGCCCACGCCACGGTGAACACCCTGCCCTGAGGTGACGCCCCAGGGCAGCGGTTAATTCGGCAAGGTGATCGGCAGCTGCACCGGCTGATCCGGCTGCGAGGACACCGGTAGCAATTCACGCAACAGCTGGGCATAGCTGAGGTTGGCGATGGTCATCGCCTCTGCCCGCTGCTCCATGGCGGTGGTGAGGGAGCTGATCGTGGCGGCGAGATCGGTGTAATCGGCCAGACCAAACTCGTAGCGGGCCCGCGAATCGCGGTAGGCCTCCCGGGCGGCGCGGAATGAGGCGTTGGCCGCAATGATCTGGCTGAGGGCGGCGCGGTGGTCGTAGTAAGCGCTCTCCAAGCGTTGGCGGATGCCATTGCGCTGGGCCGCCTCCTCCTGCAGGGTGCGTTGTGCCGCGGCGCGGCTGGCCGCCACGGCGCCGGCGGTGATGCCGGCATCAAACAGGCGCCAGTTGAGCAACACCCCAGCGGCCCAATCGCCGCTCTGGGAGTTGAGGCCGGGGATGAAGGCGGGGCCCTTGCAGCAGCCGTTGACCTCGATCACCGGCGCCGTGGTCTGGGCGGCCTGATAGCCACCGCTGGCGTAGAGGCCAAGGCGGGGCAACAACTCAGCGGCGCGGCGATCGGCCTGGCGCAACAGGGCCTTGCG
>RHBP01000125.1 GCA_010030955.1 Synechococcaceae bacterium WBB_10_009
GGTAATAGCCGCCGTAGCAGCCGATCCAGGTCCACCCCTCCAGGGCGTTGAAGCCCGCATCGGGCCGGTCAAAGGGGGGATCAACGGCCTCAGCCATCCGGCAGATCCCGCAGGATCCAGAACCCGTCAAACCCCTGCTGCTGCTCGCTGCTCTGCACCGCCAAAAACTGCAGGCCGCCGGCGTTGCAGCGGGCCGCCTGGAAGGCCTCGGCGGCGGCGGCGGCCTCCTCCGGCTCCAAATTGCCCAGCAGCCAGCGGTCCTCCAGGCCCGCCTCCAGCACCAGCTGCGTGCCGCTCACCTCCAGGCGCACCGGCTCCAGGCCGGCGATCCAGCCGGCGATCGCCAGCGACCGGCTGGCGCTGAACAAGCGCAGGCCGCTCACCATCAGCTCCGGATCGAGGGGCTGGCCATCCCCAGCGCCGGGCAGGGGCAGCAGCCCGGCGAAGCTCACCTCCCATTCGGCCGCCTCCCGCAGGGCCGCCAGGGGCAAGGCCGCCCAGCTCCAGGAGTCGCCGCGGGCCGCCTCCGGCAGGGGCACCGCCAGGGGCTGGATCGGCTGGGGGGGCGGCGCCAGTGGGCCGGCCATGAAGCCCTCCTCCGCCGGATACACCGTGGCCTGGCGCTCCTGCAACCACTCCACCAGGGCGTAGCAGCGGCGGCTGGGCACCAGCTCCACGCCAAGGGTTTCCGCGGCCCGTTGCACCATCGTGCGCATCGAGGCTCGCCAGCAGCGCAGCTTGCGGGGCCGGGCAAAGCCCTGGTCTGCGGCGGCGGCCAGGGCCTGCTCCAGGGCCTCCCGCAGCCACTGGGAATTCACACTGGAGGCGGGGCAGTTGAGGGCCCAGCGGAAGGGCGCCGCCCCATCACCCGGCTGGGGCGTGCTGCAGATCAGCAGTTCCCAGCGTTTCTTGCCATCGGGCTCGAGGATCGCCCGCGAGTAGTAGTCGAGCTCCCAGTCGGCCTCGAGGGGCGCCGTGGGGGCAACCGGTGGGGCAGTCGCGGGAGCAACCGCCGTGGCAGCGGGCTCGGTGGCCTGGCTCATCCGGCGGTTTGTTCCTGCTGGCGCAGCACACTACGCGCTCTGTTGGCCCGGTCGGCGGCTTCCGCCATCACCCGGTCACGGTCGATCAGCAATTCACCGGGCTGGCCCTCCAGGAGGGCGGTGTTGAGCGCGATGCGGCCACGGCCGGGGTCGAGCTCGGTGATCAGGGCCTTGACCCGATCCCCCTGGCCGAACACCTCGCGCAGGTCACGCAGCTGGCCGCCGGTGAGGGCCGACTGGTGCAGCAGGCCGCTGATGCCCCCCAGATCCACGAACAGGCCATAGGGCTTGATCGACACCACCTGGCCCTCCACCAGCTGGCCCACCTCCAGGTTTTGGAACAGCGCGGCGGTGGCGGCCTTCTTCTCGGAGAGCACCAGCTTGCGGGTCTCGGGGTTCACCTCCAGGAAGGCCACACCGAGGGTTTTGCCCACCAGCGCTTCGTGGTTTTCGCCCTCCTGCAGCTGGGAGCGGGGGATGAAGCCGCGCAGGCCCTCCACATCGCAGGTCACCCCGCCGCGGTTGAAGCCGTTCACCTTGACCTGCAGCACCTTGCCCTCCTTCTCCAGGGCGCGCACCTTCTCCCAGCTCTGGCGCAGGGCCAGGGCGCGGGCGCTCACGGTGACCATGCCGTCGGCGTTCTGCTCGCGGGTCACCAGCACCTCCACCTGCAGGCCCTTGGGGAAGCGCTCCTTGAGGTTGGTGATCACCCCCAGGCCGCACTCCTTCTTGGGCATGAAGCCAGGCGCCTTGCCGCCGATGTCCACATACACCCCATCGCTCTCCAGACCCACCACGGTGCCGGTGGCCACCTCGCCGGTGGTGCCCACGAATTCCTGCTCATCCAGCGCCGCCAGGAAGGCGTCGGCGTCGAAGTCGAAGTCGTCCACCGTGCGGGACGGAACCGCTGGGGTGGCCGCCACCGGGGCGGCGGCGGCAGATCGGCGCTGCTGGCGGTCGTCTGGCCCCAGCAGATCGGCCATGGTCAGGCCTTCAAAAGCGCCCATGTCGAAGCGGTCGTCGTCGCCCAGGGGCGCGGCATTGGGGGCCACGGGACGCTGCGGGGCGACCGGCCCCTCGCCGCGGGCGGCACGGGCGGCGTTCTCCAGCTCGGCGGCGCGGGCGTTGGCGGCCTGGGCGGCGGCACGGGCCTCAGCGGCCTCGCGCTCCAGGCGCAGCTGCTCCTCCTTTTTGGTGAGCTGCACCACCATGGGCGGCTTGCGCAGCGGGAATTGGGGGGCGCTGGGGCGCGGCGGCACCGGCGGCTGCGGCCGGGGCGACTGGGATTGCTGGCCGGCCGGGGGCTGGGATTGCGGGGTGCCAGAACCGGCCATGGCCTCAGCGGAGATGCACAGCCGCACACTGTAAAGAGCCCCCCCACACCGCAGGAGCGCCGCGATGGCCGCCAGCCCCGCACCCCGGCGCCTGGAGCAACTGAGCTGGCCGCAGCTGCAGGCGGCGGCCCAACGGCCCGGCAGCACCGTGGTGTGGCCGTTGGGCGCCTTCGAGCAACACGGGCCCCACCTGCCCCTCGGCACCGACGCTCTGTTCGCCGATCGGCTGCTCGATGCGGTGCTGGCGGACCTGCCGGCGGAGCTGCCGATCTGGCGGTTGCCGCTGCAGAGCCTGGGCTTTTCCCCGGAGCACGGATCCTTTGCCGGCACCCTCAGCCTGCCGGCGGAGATCCTGCTGCAGCTGGTGGAGACGGTGGGGCGCCAACTGGCGGCCGCCGGTTTCACGCGCCTGGTGCTGTTCAACGGCCACGGCGGCCAGATCGCCCTGCTGCAGGTGGCGGCGCGGCAGCTGCGGGCGGCGGTGCCCGAGCTGGCGGTGCTGCCCTGCTTCCTGTGGAGTGGCCCAGCGGGGGTGGCGGAGCTGTTGCCGGAGCCGGAACGCAGCCAGGGGCTGCATGCGGGCCTGGCGGAAACGAGCCTGATGCTGCAGCTGGCACCGGAGCAGGTGGGCCCCGAGCGCCCCGTGGATGGCCTGCTCGCCACCCCGCCCCCCGCTGGATGGAGCCTGGAGGGGGCCGTGCCCTGCGCCTGGCTCACGGGCGACCTGAGCCGCTCGGGGGTGGTGGGGGATGCCCGCGGGGCCAGCGCCGAGCTGGGGGCGGAGCTGCAGCAGCGCCTGGTGCGGGGCTGGCGCCAGCTGCTGGAGGATCTGCTCCGCAGCGACTGGCCGCCCCGGCGCCCTTGAGGCGCCGCGCCGGGTAGGAAACGCCAACCATGCAGCCCAGAGCGCAATTTGGCGCGGTTAAAGTCGACACCAGATCTGCGGCAGTTGAACGGAATGGCGACCCTGGAAGCGCCCCAAGCAAGCGCCGGTGCCGGCGCCGCCACCGGCGCTGACGCCCTGCCCGACTTCAGCAGCGCCGCCTACAAAGACGCCTACAGCCGCATCAACGCCATCGTGATCGAGGGGAGGCCCACGACAACTACATGGCCATTGGCACCCTGCTGCCGGAGCAGGCCGACGAGCTGGCCAAGTTGGCCCGCATGGAGCTGAAGCACATGAAGGGTTTCACCGCCTGTGCCAAAAACCTGGAGGTGGAGGCCGACATGCCCTTCGCCAAAACCTTCTTCTCCCCGCTGCACGGCAACTTCCAGACGGCGCTCGCCGAGGGCAAGATCACCACATGCCTGCTGATCCAGGCGATCCTGATCGAGGCATTCGCCATCGCGGCCTACCACATCTATATCCCCGTCGCCGATCCCTTCGCCCGCAAGATCACCGAGGGGGTGGTCAAGGATGAGTACACCCACCTGAACTACGGCCAGGAGTGGCTCAAGGCCAACCTCTCCGAGGTGCGCGAGGAGCTGGAGCAGGCCAACCGCGACAACCTGCCCCTGGTGCGCCGCATGCTCGAGCAGGTGGCCGGCGACGCCGCCGTGTTGCACATGGACAAGGAGGACCTGATGGCCGACTTCCTCAGCTCCTACCAGGACGTGCTGATGGAAATCGGCCTCAACGGCCGCGAGATCGCCCGCATGGCGGCCGCGGCCCTGGTGGGCTGAAGCTGTAGCGTCCATCACACTTCAGACGCGCCCGCATGTTCGGCCTCATCGGACATTCGACCAGCTTTGAGCAGGCGCGGTTGAAGGCCCGGTCGCTCGGATACGACGAGTACGCCGATGGCGACCTCGACATGTGGTGTGCCGCCCCGCCGCAGCTGGTGGAGCGGGTGACGGTCACCAGCCTCACCGGCAAGCAAATCCAAGGGGCCTACATCGATTCGGTGTTTGTGCCGGAGATGCTGCGGCGCTTCAAAACCGCCAAGCGCAAGGTGCTCAAGGCGATGGAGCTGGCCCAAAAGAAGGACATCACCATCACCGCCCTGGGGGGCTTCACCTCGATCATTTTTGAGGACATGAACCTGCTCAAGGAGGAGCGGGTGAGCGCCGTGGAGCTGGAGTGGAGCCGCTTCACCACGGGCAACACCCACACCGCCTGGGTGATCTGCCAGCAGGTGGAAACCAACGCCCCCAAGCTCGGCATCGACCTGGCCAGCGCCAAGGTGGCGGTGGTGGGCGCCAGCGGCGACATCGGCAGCGCCGTCTGCCGCTGGCTGCAGCGCCGCGGCGTGGGCGAGCTGCTGCTGGTGGCCCGCCGGCCCCAGCCGCTGATCGAACTGCAGCAGAGCCTCGGCGAAGGCCGCATCCTGGCCCTCGAGGAGGCCCTGCCGGAGGCGGATGTGGTGGTGTGGGTGGCCAGCCTGCCCCAGAGCCTGGAGATCGACACCGCCTCCCTCAACAACCCCTGCCTGATGATCGACGGCGGCTACCCCAAGAACCTCGACAGCAAGGCCGCCGCCCCCGGCGTGCACGTGCTGAAGGGGGGCATCGTGGAGTTCTGGCAGGACATCGGCTGGCAGATGATGGAGGTGGCCGAGATGGCCAAACCGCAGCGCCAGATGTTTGCCTGCTTCGCCGAAGCGATGCTGCTGGATTTCGAAGCGCTGCACACCAACTTCAGCTGGGGCCGCAACAACATCACCCTGGCCAACATGGACCGCATCGGCGAAGCTTCCCTCAAGCACGGCTTCCGCGCCCTGGAGCTGGAGCCGAGCGAACCGGCGCCGGCGGTGCTGGCCACCAACACCAGCAGCATCAGCATCACGGACATCGCCGCCGCGGTGGGCGCGGACGCGGGTCGCGTGATCGGCATGCACTT
>RHBP01000126.1 GCA_010030955.1 Synechococcaceae bacterium WBB_10_009
CCGCCCCGCCGCCGGCACAACGCCCCGGGCGGCGGTGTTGGTGCTGCCGGAGGTGTTCGGGGTGAATGCTTGGGTCCGCAGCGTGGCCGACCGGTTGGCGTCCGAGGGCTACGCGGCTTTGGCCATCAGCACCTTCTGGCGCACCGCCCCCCACCTGGATGTGGGCTACGACGAAGCGGGCCTGACCGCCGGCCGGGAGCACCGCGACCAGGTGACCACCGATCAGCTGCTCAGCGATGTGGCCGCCGCCGCCGCCTGGCTGCAGGCGGCCCACCAAGCCGACGGCCTCGCCGCCAAGCCCCTGGGCTGCGTGGGGTTCTGCTTCGGGGGGCACCTGGCCCTGCTGGCGGCCACCCTGCCGGTGATCGCCGCCACGGCGGATTTTTACGGGGCCCGGGTGTCGACGTTTCGGCCCGGTGGCGGCCCCCCCAGCCTGGAGCTGGTGCCGGAGATCCCCGGCCGCCTGTGGTGCTTCTGCGGCGACGCCGATCCGCTGATGCCTCCAGAGGAACTCAGGGCCATTGAGGCGGCCCTGGCCGCCCACCCAGAAGCTGGTCACCGCTTGCTGATCGCCCCCGGCGCCGGCCACGGCTACATGTGCTCCGCCCGGGGCGACTTTCACCCCCAGGCCGCAGCCGCTGGCTGGACGGCCCTCCTGGAGCTATTCGCAAGCGCCCTCTAAGGCCCTGCTCACCAGAGCAACTCACAGGGGAAGGCTGTTAGGGCTGGATCCAGGCTCACCAGCGTGAGCTGTTCAAGTTCCGCCTGCGCGGCCAGCAGTCGATCAAATGGATCGCGATGGGCCTGTGGGTAAGCACCAGCCTGAAGACCATGCCGAAATTGAATCGCCAGCAGTTCAAATCCCTGGGCCTTCAGCACATCGCCAAGTTCGGCCAAAAGTTGTTCCGGGAAGGCCAACTTTCCAAGGCGCACCTTGGTGGCGAGTTCCCATCCGGATGCCGCACTGACAAACACCTGTCGTGAGGGTGAGGCAATGGCTGCGTGGGCTCGATTGGACAGCCGCTTGGGCTCCGCCAGCCACCACAGCAGCGCATGGGTATCGAGCAGGAGCGGCCCCTCGGCGGGCTTGTCGGGCGAGCTGCTCACGGCAGCGGACGGTCCAGTTCTGCCAATTCCTCCTCGGGCAGGGGCTCCAGCAACACCTCAGGAGGAGGTAGGCGAAGCACCCCTGTCAGCACTCCAGGCTGCCGTACCGCTACAGCAGCCTCTAGCGGCACCAGCCTCGCCCAAGGGCGCCCTCCTTTGGCCACCACAATGGTTTCCCCCGCGTGGGCTGCATCGATCAGGCGCGAGAAATGGGTTTTGGCCTCGTGCACATTCACCGTGCGCATGGAAGATTCCCCATGGAAGGCCCAGGTTAGTCCATTTGTGGACTAAGCCTTGTTGGTCAAGGGGTTATTCGCCAGCAGCCTCTGAAGCGGCGGCCGCGGCTGCGGCCTGGCGCGGGGTTTCGATCGTGCGCACCGCCTTGCCGGCGGCGGCGGCCGCTTCCTTCTCCTTGGCCAGCGGTGTTTTGCGCGGCGTGAGGAACATGATCATGTTGCGGCCCTCGCGCTTGGGCTCCTGCTGCACCTCGGCCTGTTCTTCGAGGTCTTTGGCCATGCGCATCAGCAGCACCTCCGCCAGGGCGGTGTGCTGAATCTCCCGGCCGCGGAAGATCACGGTGCACTTCACCTTGTCGCCGGATTTGAGGAAGCGCACCGCCTGACCGATGCGCACGTCGTAGTCGTGCTGGTCGATCTTGTAGCGCATCTTGACCTCCTTCACCTCGGTCTGGTGCGACTTCTTCTTGGCCTCCTTGGCCTTCTTCTCCTGCTCAAACTTGTATTTGCCGTAATCCATGATCCGGCACACCGGTGGATCGGCCTTCTCACTCACCAGCACCAGATCCAGCTCGCGGTCCTTGGCCACCTCGAGGGCCGCTTCCCGGGTGATCACCCCCAGCTGACTGCCGTCTGCATCCACCACCCGCAACTGGGGGTAACTGATGCGGTCGTTGATGTTGGGGAGCTCCCGCACGGGAGCGCGGCGGTCAAAACGGGGACGAGGTGGCATTCAGGCGGGCGAGTTGGACGGGGTAAACAGTCACCCTTCACCCTAGGACGCGCCCGATCGCCGACAAGGCCCGCTGCAATGGAGGCTCACCGGCGCTGGCATCCAGCCACTCGGGTTGGTGCTGCCGCCTGAACCAGGTGCGCTGGCGTTTGGCGAATTGCAGGGTGCGGCGGGTGGTGAGCTCCAATGCCTGCTCGGGGCTGAGCTCACCGCGCAGCTGGGCCTTGGCTTCGCCGTAGCCGATGGTGTCGAGCAGGCCGCAGCCCTCACCGAAGCGCTCCAGCAGCCCCCGGGTTTCCTCCACCAGGCCGTCGGCATAGAGCTGCGCAGTGCGCCCGCGGATGCGCTGCTGCAGATCCGTTGGATTGAGCCCCAGCTCCAGCACCCGCCAGGGGGGCGGCGTGGACCCCTGCTGCCGGCTCAACGGTGTGCCGGTGGCGTAGAGCACCTCCAGGGCCCGTTGGGTGCGCACGGCATCGCGGGGCATGATCCGCGCCGCGGCGTCAGGGTCCGCCGCCCCCAGCAGCTGGTGGCATAGGGGTTGTCCGAGGGCGGCGAGTTGGGCCCGCAGTTGGGGTTGGGGCGGCACCGCCGGCGGCGCCAGCCCCTGGGTGATCGCCTTGATGTAGAGGCCGCTGCCCCCCACCAGCAGGGCGATGCCGCGGCGGCGGTGCTCCGCGGCGATGGCCGTTTCGGCCTCGGCGCGGAACTCCTGCAGGTTGATCGGTTGGTCGGGCCAGCGCAGATCCAGCAGCTCGTGGCGCACCGCCGCGCGCTGGGCCGCCGTGGGCTTGGCGGTGCCGATGTCCATGCCCCGGTAGAGCTGGCGGGAATCCACCGAGAGCACCGCCAGATCCAGGGCCTGGGCGATGGCGATGCCCAGGTCGGTTTTGCCGCTGGCGGTGGGGCCCAGCAGCACGATCAGCAGTGGTTCTGACCTGCCCATGGCAGCACTCTGCCGTCAGGGGGTCTGCACCCCTTGCCGAAATTGTCCGTCAGAGGCCCCTAGGGGCGCCTCCATTGCGGCGGTGGTAGATTGGGCCCCAAGGCACGGCCTAAACGCGCCTCCCTAGCCCTTGCCGCGGGCGCCACTGGCTCCATCCAGTTTGTGCACCCGGCAACAGGACGTGCCCCTGCCGCAACCCATGAGCGAAGCCACCAAAGTTCAGGCCGCCTACGGCGCCGAGCAGATCCAGGTGCTGGAAGGCCTGGAGCCGGTGCGCAAACGGCCCGGCATGTACATCGGCTCCACCGGGCCGCGGGGCTTGCACCACCTGGTCTACGAGGTGGTGGACAACTCGGTGGATGAGGCCCTGGCGGGCCATTGCGACCAGATCCTCGTGGTGATCAACGGGGATGGCAGCTGCTCCGTCACCGACAACGGCCGCGGCATCCCCACCGATGTGCACCCCCGCACCGGCAAGAGCGCCCTGGAAACGGTGCTCACCGTGCTGCACGCCGGCGGCAAATTCGGCGCCGGTGGGTACAAGGTGTCCGGCGGCCTCCACGGCGTGGGCGTCTCGGTGGTGAATGCCCTGTCGGAATGGGTGGAGGTCACCGTTCACCGCCAGGGCCAGGAGCACACCCAGCGCTTTGAGCGCGGTGCCCCGATCGGCACCCTGGCCTCCAAACCCGCCGCCGACCCCAAGCGCACCGGCACCTCCGTGCGCTTTCTGCCTGATCTGGAGATCTTCACCGGCGGCATCGAGTTCGATTACCACACCCTCTCGGGCCGTCTGCGCGAACTCGCCTACCTCAACGGTGGCGTCAAGATCGTGTTCCGCGATGAGCGCGCCGCCGCCCGCAACGCCGAGGGCGAGCCCCACGAGGAGATCTACCACTACGAAGGCGGCATCAAGGAGTACGTCGCCTACATGAATGCGGAGAAGGATCCGCTGCATCCCGACATCATTTATGTGAATTCCGAAAAAGATGGGGTGCAGGTGGAGGCCGCGCTGCAGTGGTGCGTCGATGCCTACTCCGACAACATCTTCGGCTTCGCCAACAACATCCGCACCGTGGATGGCGGCACCCACATTGAGGGCCTCAAAACGGTGCTCACCCGCACCCTCAACGCCTTCGCCAAGAAGCGCGGCAAGCGCAAGGAGGCGGACGCCAACTTGGAGGACGCGCTGCCGCTCTTGGTGAAAGCGGGCTTCTACCATGCGGGGCAGGTCTGTGTTTCGGTGCAGAGGATTTACGCCCACCGTTCCATCGCGGAGGGGTTGGCCCAGAAGATCGCCGAGAAGGCGGCCAAGCTGGTGGTGGGGGATCCGGCGGATCCAAAAACGGAGATCGGGCCGCTGATCAGCCATGCAGAAAACGACCGCGTGGCGGCTTGGGTGGAGGAGGGAGTCAAGAAGGGCGGCAAACTTCTGTGTGGCGGTAAGAAAATCTCCCCTAGCTGTTATGCCCCGACGGTTCTCTGGAATCCGCCGGAAGACGCCAAGGTTACCTGCGACGAGGTGTTTGGCCCGGTGGTGTGTGTTTACCCGTTCGACAAACCGGAAGAGGCGGTGAAGCGGGCCAATGCCTTGCCGGTTTGTTTCCAGTCGGCCGTCTTCACCCGGGACATCGACCGGGCCTTCTATTACGTCCGCAACCTGCAGGCCACCGCGGTGATGGTGAACGACCACACGGCCTTCCGGGTGGACTGGATGCCTTTTGGAGGAAGGATGCAGTCGGGCCTCGGCATGGGGGGCATTCCGCGAAGCATGGAGGATATGACTGCGGAGAAGATGTTTGTGGTGCGTACCACGGCTTAGGCCGGGGAAAAGGATTTAGGCCCGCGCAGGCTTTCCAAACGAAGCAGAGACTTTCAGGGCGACACCGCCGCGGGCGGCAAACTCGCCGGTGACCACGGCGTGCCGGGGGGCAAGGGCGCGGACAAGATCGTCGAGGATCCGGTTAGTGACGGCCTCGGCAAAGGAGCCGACATTCCGGAACGAATGAAGGTAGAGCTTGAGGGATTTGCTTTCGATACAACGGCGGTTGGGGGTGTAACGGATCGTGATCGTGGCGAAGTCGGGCTGCCCGGTGACCGGGCAGAGGGAGGTGAATTCCGGCGTGGAGAAGACAATCTCGTAGGGACGGCCCGGTTTGGGATTGGGAAAAG
>RHBP01000127.1 GCA_010030955.1 Synechococcaceae bacterium WBB_10_009
GCTGGCGGCCCTGGGCGGCCAGCACCTCCGCCGACCAGGTGAAGTCGTCATCGAAGGCACCCAGCTGGGGGGCCGCCTCATCGGCCGGGGCAGCGGTGGCACTGGCAGTGGTGGCAGTGGCCGCAGGGGCGGCAACCGGCTCGGGGGTGTCGATCGCCCGCTCCAACAGCTCCTGCTGCCGCTGGGCCCGCTGGGCAGCGGCCTGCTCCAGCAGCGAGGGGCCAGCTGGGGACTCTTGCGCGAGCACCGTTTCCGAAATCTGTACAGCTTGTACAGCGTCCGTACGGCGTCCAGGCTGTACGGAATCTGCAGAAGCCTCCGGAGACAACACCACCGGGGGCTGGGAGGCGGGCTCGGGTTCAGGCTCAGATGCAGCCTCCGGCGCCACCTGCTCCAGCTTGTCCGCCTCCTGCTGCGCCTTCAGCCGGGCATAGGCCTGCCGTGCCCACTCCAGGGCGTCCTGATCCACGCCGGGTGCGGCCTCAGGCGCCGCGGCCTCAGGCGCGTCGCCGCTCTCGGGGGTCTCCCCGTCCTCCGGGGCCGCGCTGCGGGTAAACCAGTCGTAAACCATGGCCGGCGGACCTAGCGCTGCGCCGCGGCACTGGTGAACCGCCGCAGCACGCCGTTGATCATGCGCCGGCCCTGCTCATCGCTGTAGCGGTTGGCCAGCTCCACCGCCTCGTTGCAGGCCACGGCGGCGGGGGTGTGAAACTGCTCGATCTCCACGGCCGCCAGGCGCAGGATGTCGCGGTCGATGCGGGGCAGGCGGGTGAGCCGCCAGCCCTCCATCACCGCATCCAGCCGCTGATCCAGATCGGCGCGGCAGCCAAGCACGGCCCGGGTGCGCTCCACGGCGGCGCGCCGGATCTCCTCCTGGTCGCAGAGCATCAGCAGCCGTGGCAATTCCAGGCTGGCGGAAAGGCGATTCAGCCCCTGCTCGGCGTGGGCCAGGCCGTCCTGCAGGTGCTGGCGCACCCGCGGCAGCTGTTCGGCGCTGCCCTGGTCCTGCAGTTCGCTGTCAAGCAGCTGCTGCTGCGCCTCTTGCAACTCGTTGGCGGCCTGGTCGAGGGCCTCGCGCACGTGGTGGCTGAGGGTGGCCAACGCCTGCTGCAGCAGGCCCGCCAGATCCGCATCGGCCGCGGAGGGGGCCGCGGCAGCCGCCGGCGCTCGATCACTCACCTGGCCCAGCATCAACAGGGCCAGTTCGCGGGCAACGGTGCGGCTCTGCATCAGGCCTTGTTGGAGGGAAGGGGGGAGTAGGCCGGCGCCCGCAGCTGCGCCAACAGGCTGGAGAAGCTGCGGCTGGCGGGGGTTTCGCGTTCGTCTGGGTTCACGATGCCCGCGGAGATGATCGTGCGGAAGGCGTCCTCCACCGACAGATCAAGGTCCTTCACCGAGCCCTCGGGCACCACGGCATACCAGCCGGTGGTGGGGTTGGGGGCCGTGGGAATAAACACGCTCAACATCGGCTTGTCAAAGCCGGCGGAGAGCGAGGCGCCCAGCACCCCGGTCACGAACCCCAGGGCGTACAGGCCCTCGCGGGGATACTCCACCAGCACCACGCGGCGGAAGCGGCTGGAGTTGTCCCGCAGAAAGGTTTCCAGCAGCTGCTTGAGCGTTTTGTACACCGATCCCGCCACGGGGATGCGCTGCAGGGTGCCCTCGCCAAATTCCAACAACCATCGGCCCACGATGTTGCGGGCCATCAGGCCGATCAACAGGATCGCCAGCAACGGCACCAGCAGCCCCAGCCCCAGGTTGATCAGCTCCTGCAGCAGGGGGTTGAGGGTGTTGAACGGGTTGAGCTGCTTGGGGATCGACGTGAGAAACGCCAACACAAAGCGGCTCACCGTGGTGGCCAGCCAGATGGTGGTGGCCAACGGAATGACCACCAGCAGCCCGGCGATCAGGTCGTTCTTGAGGTCCTGCTGGAGGCGGTCACCCAGCGGCTGCTCAGGTCTGGGACTGGCTTGCACCAACGGCGGGCCGGGGGAACCGGAGAACAGCGGGTAGCTGCAACTTAGCCAGCCGGCCTCACAGCCCTGCGACCAGGGCCAGCAGGGTGAACGCCGCCACCAGCACCAACGCGGTGCCGGTGCCGCCGATGCGCCGCTGGTTGGCCGCCAGATCGCGGCGGTTCTCGGCCTGCTTGAGCTGGTCTTCCGCCTGCTGCAGCTGGCGCCCCATGAACGACTTGGCGATCTGCTGCTTCTCGGCCTCGCTGGCGTCGGCGGGGATCTGGCCCGCCTGCTCCCCCTGCAGGATCACCTGGTCGATCACCTGGGGGTTCTCCAGTTGGGCACGGGCCATGGCCAGCTGGCCGCTCTGGGCCAGCAGCGCCTGGTTGGCCTGGTCGCTGAGGGCGCGGTCGCCGCTGATGGTCACCGGGATGGTGATCAACAGCAACAACGCCAGCACACCACTCACCACGGTCACAAACCAGCGCAGCGGCGTGCGGCCCGGCACGGGCTCATCCAGGCGGGCGCCGATCAGCATCAGCAGCATGCCCACAAACGCCATCGGCGACTGGGTGATCAGCGTGGTGGACACCAGCTGGCGGAAGCTCTCCTCACCCCAGCCGTTCACCGCCAGCACAGCCAGCAGCTGCAGCGCCAGCAACACCACCAGGGTGAGGCCCAGCCAACGGAACAGGGTGGCGAAACGGCCGGACGCTGCTGAACTCACAGTGGAAGGGATGCGATCGCGCAATCGTAGGGGCGGTGGATCAAGCCGACACGATCAAGGCCAAGGCGCGGCAACTGGGGTTTGACCCGGTGGGCATCGCCGCGGTGGAGCCCGCGGACCCCGAACGGCTGCGGCTGCGCAGCGCTGCGCTGGAGCGTTGGCTGGCGGCGGGCCACCAGGCCTCCATGGCCTGGATGGCGGACCCGCGGCGCCGCGACATCCACCAGCTGCTGCCGGGGGTGCGCAGCCTGGTGGCGGTGGGGCTGCCCTACTACGTGGCGGCCGAGCGCAGCCCGGGCAGCCTCAAGGTGGCCCGTTACGGCTGGGGGCGCGACTACCACCGGCTGATCGAAGGCCGCCTGCGGGCCCTGGGGCGCTGGTTGGAGCAGGAGCTGCCGGGGGTGCGCTGGCGGGCCTGCGTGGACAGCGCCCCCCTGATGGACAAGGCCTGGGCCGAACAGGCGGGGCTGGGCTGGATGGAACGCCGGACTGGGCTGGATCGGCAAACACGGCAACCTGATCCACCGCGGCCACGGCTCCTGGCTGCTGCTGGGGCACCTGCTCACCACCCTGGAGCTGCCCGCCGACCGGCCCGCCCAGCCCGCCTGCGGCGCCTGCAGCGCCTGCCTGGATGCCTGCCCCACGGCCGCCATCACCGAACCGTTCGTGGTGGATGCCCGCCGCTGCATCGCCTTCCACACCATCGAAAACCGCGACAACGCCCTGCCGGCGGCCATTGCCGATCAGCTGCAGGGTTGGGTGGCGGGCTGCGACATCTGCCAGGACGTCTGCCCCTGGAACCAGGCACCCCAGGCCAGCAGCAACGACCCCGACCTGCAACCGCGTCCCTGGTGGCTGGACCTCCAGGCGGAGCAGGCCCTGGGCTGGAGCGACGCCGAGTGGGATGACAAGTTGCGGGCCTCGGCCCTGCGGCGCATCAAGCCGGCCATGTGGCGCCGCAACATCAGGGCCGCGGCGGCGGCGGCCAGCCCCAACATTCAGCCCTAACCTGCGCTGGAAGGCACTGGGCAGCAATGGTTGCGCGCTGGTTGAGGTCTCTGGCGGCAACTCCAATGCTGTTGAGCGTGGCCTTTGTGCCCTACGTGCTCACCCCCAGCCCGCGCAACCTGGAGGGGGCGGGCCTGGGGATCGCCCAGGCGGCCGCTCGCCTGCTGCGCATTGGCCAGGCGGAGGACGCCGCCCGGCTGGCGGCCCTCACGGTGCAACTGATCCCCGCCGACCCCCGCGGCTGGGTGCTGCTGGCGGAGGCGCAGCTGCGCAGCGGCCAAAACAAAGCGGCGGGCAGCTCCCTGGCCCGGGCCCGGGAACTGGACCCCCGCAACCCCGGCATCCTGTTTGCCCAGGGATCCCTGGCCCTAAAGGAAAGCCAACCCCAGCAGGCGGCGGAGCTGATCCGCCAGGGCCTCAAGCTCGACGACAAAAACCCCGGTGCCTACTTCGACCTGGGCAACGCCTACATCCTGATGGCCAAGGGCGGTGACGCCCTGGCGGCCTTCGAGCGGGCCTCCGCCCTGCGCGGCGATTTCTGGGAGGCGATCAACAACCAGGCCCTGGTGCTCTACGAGCAAAACAAAGACGGCGAAGCGATCAAACGCTGGCGGCGGGTGCTGGTGATCAAGCCCAACGCCGCCGAACCGATGCTGGCCCTGGCCGCCGCCCTGAATGGTCAGAAACCGGGCAACCCCGAAAGCCTGGAGTTGGCCCACAAGGCCCTGGCGGGCGACCCCAACTACGTGCTCGAGAGTTACCAGAAGGAACAGCTGTGGGGCAGCCGGCTGCGGGTGTCCACCGCCAAGCTGCTGGCGCAAGCACCGCTGAAGGCCGATGTGGAGCGGGCCCAGGCCAACGCCGGCACCAGCAACGGCGACGACGAACCCTGACGCCAACCCAGACACCATCGGTAAGCTGACGCCCACGTTCGGCCCCCGGCGCAGGTAACGGATGCCCATCGGCGACGGCCGCATCGAGCCCGTGGACCTGCATCAGGAGATGCAGCGCTCCTACCTCGAGTACGCCATGAGCGTGATCGTGGGCCGGGCGTTGCCCGATGCCCGCGACGGGCTCAAGCCGGTGCAACGGCGCATCCTCTACGCCATGCACGAGCTGGGGCTCACCCCGGATCGGCCCTACCGCAAGTGCGCCCGCGTGGTGGGCGACGTGCTCGGCAAGTACCACCCCCACGGCGACCAGGCCGTCTACGACGCGCTGGTGCGCCTGGTGCAAACCTTCGCCAGCCGCAACCCCCTGCTCGACGGCCACGGCAACTTCGGCTCGGTGGACGACGACCCACCGGCCGCCATGCGCTACACGGAGACGCGCCTGGCCCCCATCGCCAACGAGGCGATGCTCGATGAAATCGGCGATGACACCGTTGATTTCGCCCCCAACTTCGATGGCTCCCAGCAGGAGCCCACAGTGCTGCCGGCCCAGCTGCCC
>RHBP01000128.1 GCA_010030955.1 Synechococcaceae bacterium WBB_10_009
CCTGTTCGATCAACTGGTCGCGGCTGAAGGCCCGGCCCGGGTGGAGCATGAAGTATTCGAGCAGTTTCCATTCCCGCGGCGTGAGGCTCACCTCCATGCCATCGAGGGTGACGCGGCACTCCTGCCGGTAAAGCAGCAGCGTGCCTGAGCGCAACAGCTGGGTGGGGTCCTGGGCCCGCCTGGCCAGCTCACGGCGCTTGGTGCGCCGCACCAAGGCGCGGCAGCGGGCCACAAATTCCCGCAGCCCGAAGGGGCGCACCAACACATCATCAGCACCGGCATCCAGCAGGGCGGCGCGGGCTTGCTCATCGGCCCCGTCCGGCAGCATCAGCAACAGGGTGCTGAGGTCGCGGCGGCGCAGGCGTTCCAGCTGCTGCACGGTGCCGCCCAGGTTCCAGCGCTGGGTGGGCAGGTTGAGAATCAGCAAATCCGGTGGATGCACCAGCTCCGCCTGGGCACTGAGCAATTGCAACCGCATCGGCAGGGGCTGCTGCTGCACGCGGTAGCCCTCCTGAACCAGGGCCTGGTGCAGGCTGTCCCGCCACTGGGGGCCATCGGCCACCAGCAGCACCAGCGGCGCCTGTGCGCTCAAGGCCATCCAACCGCTCCCATGGATCTGGGGCAAAAAAAAGGGGGCTGATGCAGCCCCCCGGTGGAATCAACGGCTCTGGGATCAGGCGCCGATCTTGGCCACAGCGGCCTTGGCCTTCTTGAGGATGTCGCCCTTGAGGGGCACGAAACCCAGCTCGTCGGCCTGGTTCTGGGCGGGGCCCAAGAGATACAGCATCGCCTTGCGGATCGGGCCGGCCTTGAGGCCGTTGCCCTCCTGGTAGGCCAGGATCCAGGTGAGGGTGGAGATGGGGTAGCTCTTGTCGCCGGCGGGGTTGGGGTCTTCCCCGGCCAGGTTGGCGTCGAGGGTGATGTTGTTCAGGGCGGCGGCGCCACCGGCCAGGGTGGGCAGCACAAACTTGCCGGCCTTGTTCTGCACGGCAGCAGCCTTGATGTTGCCGCGCACGTAGCTCTGGTTGATGTAACCGATGGCGCCGGGGGTGTTGGTGATCACACCGGCCACGCCCTCGTTGCCCTTGCCGCCCACACCCACAGGCCACTTCACGCTCTTGCCCTCGCCCACCTTGCTCTTCCACTCGGAGGAGAAGGCGCTCAGGGAGTTGGTGAAGGCGAAGGTGGTGCCGGAGCCGTCGGAACGGTGGGCCACGGTGATCTTGCCCTTACCGCACTTGAGCTGATCCCAGGTGGTGATGGTGCCCAGGAAGATGTCGACCACCTGCTTCTGGGTGAGCTTCAGGCCACTGCAATCGGCCTTGTTGAAGGCCACGGCGATGGTGCCGCCCACGGAGGGGAACTGCACCACACCGCGCTTCACCTTGGCGGCTTCGGAGGCCTTGATCGGCTCATCGGTGGCGCCGAAATCCACGGATTCCTTAACGAACTGGCGCACGCCGGCGCCGGAACCCACGGACTGGTAGTTCACCTTGATGTCGAGGCTGGCGGCACCGGCGAATGCACGCTGGTAGAACGCAGCCGGGAAGGAAGCGCCAGCGCCGTTGATGGCGGTCTGGGCGAACGCGGCGCCGGCCAGTCCGAAGCTGGAGAGCAGGCCGATGGACAGGGCCTTCTTCGCGAAGGTCATTGGGAGCAACCAAACGGGAGCCACCAACGTCTAAGCAGCAGCCCAGGCGCCAGGGTTAGGACTTGGTTAAGGGTGTGTGAAGGCTTGGTTTAGTGCCACCGGGGCGCGTGTTCGTGCACACCTGCCTTTTGGGGCGCTGCGGGCAGCGCAAGGCCTTCAACAGCCAGCCGCTGCCCCTGGCGGCCGAGAACAACGGCCCTACGGTGAGGCCTTGTATGGCTTGAACCGATGGTTCCATCCCTCGCCGACCTGCACCCCAACCCTGGATGGGTGAGCACGGGCTCGACCGCCACGTCCAGCGCCACGTCCAACGCCAAAGCTGACGCCGTTGGCAAACATTGCATCCTTGAGCTTTACCACTGTCGAGCCGATCGGCTCGACGACGAAGCCTTTCTGCGCAGCAGCATCACCCAGGCCGTGCAGCAGGCCGGTGCCACGCTGCTGCAGCTGATCAGCCACCGCTTCTGCCCCCAGGGCGTGACCGCCCTCGCCCTGCTGGCGGAATCCCACCTCTCAATCCACACCTGGCCGGAATCCGGCTACGCCGCCGTGGATGTGTTCACCTGTGGGGACCACACCATGCCCGAGCGGGCCTGCCGGCGGCTGATCGCCGATCTCGAGGCCGCCGACCACCGCCTGAGCAGCTTCCGGCGCCAGACGCCCCAGGCCCTGGGCGACCAGCAGCGGTTGCCCCACTAGGCGGGGCACCACCCCGGGGGGATCAGGGGCAGCAGGGGGTGGCCGGCGTGGAACAGCCCCGGGCGAGATCCGCCAACCACCCCTGCAACCCCTCCAGGGCGCCGGGCCGCAGCCGGTAGTACACCCAGCGGCCCTGCTCCCGCGCCTCGATCAGGCCCGCCTCGCGCATCACCTTGAGGTGAAACGACAACCGCGACTGGCCCAGCCCCAGGCCCTGGCTCAGCTCGCAGACGCAGCGCTCACCGCCCCCCAGGGCCTGCACCACCTCCAGGCGCACCGGGTCCGCCAGGGCCTTGAACAGTTGGCGGGCCTGGGCCAACTCACCGGCACCCTGGGGAGCTGCGGGCATGGTGGCGGGCACGGCTGCGGGCATGGCACGAGGGGGACATTGCCGCGAGGTTAAGGCGCCCCGGCGGTCAAATCAAACAAACTTGATCCATCAACCATTGTTGATCTAGCGTCGGCGGAGTTTGCGGCGGATGGCCATGCGCATCGGCATCAACGGCTTCGGCCGCATCGGACGGCTGGTGTTCCGCGCCCTCTGGGGCCGGCCCGGCATCGAGATTGTGCACGTCAACGACAGCGGTGGGGACGCCGCCACCGCCGCCCATCTGCTCGCCTTCGATTCGGTGCACGGCCGCTGGCCCCAGGCCGTGAACCCCAACCACCACGGCTTCTGGGTGGGGGAAACGAGCATCACCTACTCCCAACTCGCCGATCCCACCGCCGTGGCCTGGGCCGCCGCCGGCGTGGAGATGGTGCTCGAGTGCAGCGGCCGCTTCAAAACCCCCGACAGCCTCAACCCCTACTTCGAGCAGCTGGGCCTCAAGCGGGTGGTGGTGGCTTGCCCCGTGAAGGGGGAGGTGGCCGGCGCCGAAGCCCTCAATGTGGTGTTCGGCATCAACCACCACCGCTACGACCCGGAACGCCACCGCCTGGTGACCGCCGCCTCCTGCACCACCAACTGCCTGGCCCCGGTGGTGCAGGTGGTGCACGGGCAGTTCGGCATTCGCCACGGCTCGATCACCACCCTGCACGACGTCACCAACACCCAGCTGGTGGTGGATGGCTTCAAGGGCGACCTGCGCCGCGCCCGCTCCTGCCTGCAGAGCCTGATCCCCACCACCACGGGATCCGCCAAGGCCATTGGCCTGATCTTCCCGGAGTTGCAGGGCAAGCTCAACGGCCACGCCGTGCGGGTGCCGCTGCTCAACGCCTCGCTCACCGATGCGGTGTTCGAACTGGAGCAGCCCACCACGGTGGAGGCCGTCAACGCCGCCTTCGAAGCGGCGGCACAGGGTTCGCTGCGGGGCATCCTCGGCTACGAAACGCGGCCGCTGGTGTCGGTCGACTACGTCAACGACAGCCGCAGCGCCATTGTCGACGCCCCCTCGACGATGGTGGTGAACGGCACCCAGCTCAAGGTGTACGCCTGGTACGACAACGAATGGGGCTACAGCTCCCGCATGGCCGACCTGGCCTGCCATGTGGCCCTGATGGATGAGCGCTGAGGGCTGTCAACCCATGAAAGTCCTCTCCCCGCTGCAGCAATACGGCGTTGTCACCGCCAACTACTGGGCCTTCACCCTCACCGACGGGGCCCTGCGCATGTTGGTGGTGTTCCACTTCCACCAACTCGGCTACAGCACCCTCGAGATCGCCTTTCTGTTTCTGTTTTATGAGTTCTTCGGCATCGTCACCAACCTGGCCGGTGGCTGGCTGGGGGCCAGGTTTGGCCTGAGGCTCACCCTCTGGGCGGGCACGCTGCTGCAGGTGGCGGCGCTGCTGCTGCTGATCCCCGTGGCCGACAGCTGGCCCAAGTGGCTCAGCGTGGCCTACGTGATGGGCGCCCAGGCCATCAGTGGCATCGCCAAGGACCTCAACAAGATGAGCGCCAAGAGCGCCATCAAGACCGTGGCCGGTGACGGCCAGCTGTTCCGTTGGGTCGCCATCCTCACCGGCTCCAAAAATGCCCTCAAGGGGGTGGGTTTCTTCCTCGGAGGGGTGCTGCTCACGGCCCTGGGCTTCAACCAGGCCGTGGCGGTGATGGCGGCGGGGCTGGGGCTCTCCTTCCTGGGCACGCTGATCCTGCCGGCCGACATCGGCCGCATGAAGCAGAAGCCGGCCTTCACGGCGTTGTTCTCCACCAGCGCCGGCATCAACACCCTGGCGCTGGCAAGGTTTTTCCTGTTCGGTGCCCGCGATGTGTGGTTTGTGGTGGCCCTGCCGGTGTTTCTGGAGGCCACCCTGGGCTGGCGCTTCTGGGAGGTGGGGGCCTTCATGGGCCTGTGGGTGATCGGCTACGGCATCGTGCAGGGCGCCGCACCGGCCCTGCGGCGGGCCTGGGGGCAACGGCGCCCCCCCAACGCCGCCGACCTCAGCTTCTGGACCGCGCTGCTCACCGCCATTCCGGCCTTGATCGCCATCGGCCTTTGGCGGCAGGTGGGCCACCCCGCGGTGGCGGTGGTGGGGGGGCTGGTGGCCTTCGCCGTGGTGTTCGCGATGAACTCCTCCATCCACAGCTACCTGGTGCTGGCCACCAGCGACGCCGAAGCGGTGAGCCTCAACGTGGGCTTCTATTACATGGCCAACGCCGCCGGGCGCCTGCTGGGCACCCTGCTCTCCGGCGCCCTGTTCCTGGTGGGGGGCCTGCCGCTCTGCCTCTGGGCCTCCAGCGCCCTGGTGGCCCTGGCCTG
>RHBP01000129.1 GCA_010030955.1 Synechococcaceae bacterium WBB_10_009
TCAGAGCAGCTGAGCGACAGCAACGAGAAATCGGAGTAGCCGGTGCGCTCCATGCCGGTTTCGATGGCCTCCACCACCGCCTCGGGCTCCACGTCGCGGGCCGGGCGGGTGAGCATGCCGGGCTGGCAGAAGCGGCAGCCGCGGGTGCAGCCGCGGCGGATCTCCACCGTGAGCCGGTCGTGCACCGTTTCGATGTGGGGCACCAGCCCCATGGCGTAGTGGGGCATCGGCGTGGCGGTGCGCCGCAGCACCCGTGCCGGGATGCCCGGCTCGAGCGGCAGCAGGGTCACGCCATCGGGGCCTGGGCCGTAGAGCGACGGCACGTACACCCCAGGAACCTGGGCCAGGTCGCGCAGCAGCTGCGAGCGGCTGAGGCCGGTGGCCTTGGCCTCGGCCACCACCAACCCGATCTCCGGCAACACCTCCTCGCCGTCGCCAAGCACCACGAAATCGAAAAACGCCGCGAAGGGTTCGGGGTTGCTGGTGGCGGTGGGGCCGCCGGCGAAGATCAATGGCGGCGCCGTTGGATCCGCCAGGGGCCGATCACCGCGAGCGGCGGCGCGGATGGGAATCTGCGCCAGCGCCAGCATCGAGAGGATGTTGGTGGCGCCGAGCTCGTAGCTCAGCGAGAAGCCAAGAATGTCGAAGGCCGGCAGCGGCCGGCGGCTCTCCACCGCAAACAGCGGCTGATCCCGCTGGCGCAGCCGCTCCGCCAGGTCGGGGCCAGGCAGGTAGCTGCGGTCGCACAGCTGGCCCGGAACGCTGTTGAGGATCGAATAGAGAATGATGTGGCCGGTGTTGCTGGCCCCCACCTCGTAGATCTCGGGGTAGGTGAGTGCCCAGCGCACGCCGGCGGCGGCCCAGGCTGCATCCCAGTCGCGCGGCTGCACCCCCAGCTCATTGCCCAGGTAGCGGCCGGGCTTGCTGATCGACAGATCGATCAGGGCCTCGAAATCCACCGGTGCATCGGCTGGCGCAGACAGGGCGGGCGTCACGGCAGCCGGGGCGGCGGTGCCTTGATCGTATGCAGCACCGGGCCGGCGCCATAGGACAATCCGCCCAGTTCAACGGGGCCCGACGGGGCCGCTGCGGTGATGGCCCAGGTCAACGGCAACTACCTCAAGCTCAAGGCGGGCTATCTGTTTCCCGAAATCGCCCGGCGGGTCAAAGCCTTCAGCGAGGCCAACCCCGAGGCGCCGATCATTCGCCTGGGCATCGGCGATGTGACCGAACCCCTGCCGGAGGCCTGCCGCAGCGCCATGAAGGCCGCCATCGACGAGATGGGCACCCGCGAAGGCTTCCATGGCTATGGCCCGGAGCAGGGCTACCTGTGGCTGCGCGAAGCGATCGCCCAGCACGACTTTCAGGCCCGCGGCTGCCAGATCTCCGCCGAGGAGATCTTCGTGTCGGATGGCTCCAAGTGCGACAGCGCCAACATCCTCGACATCCTTGGCGAAGGCAACCGCATCGCCGTCACCGACCCGGTGTACCCGGTGTACGTGGACAGCAACGTGATGGCTGGGCGCACCGGCGATGCCGATGGCAGCGGCCAATACGGCGGTCTCACCTACCTGCCCATCAACGCCGCCAACGGCTTCACCGCCCAGATCCCCAGCGAGCCGGTGGATCTGATCTACCTCTGCTTCCCCAACAACCCCACCGGCGCGGTGGCCACCAAGGAGCAGCTGAAGGCGTGGGTGGATTACGCCCGCGCCCATGGCGCCCTGATCCTGTTTGACGCCGCCTACGAGGCCTTCATCCAGGACCCCTGCCTGCCGCACTCCATCTACGAGATCGAGGGGGCCCGTGAGTGCGCGATCGAATTCCGCTCCTTCTCCAAAAATGCCGGCTTCACCGGCACCCGCTGCGCCCTCACCGTGGTACCCCGCGGCCTGATGGGCACGGCCGCCGGCGGCGAGCGGGTGGAGCTCTGGGGCCTGTGGAACCGGCGCCAGTGCACCAAGTTCAACGGCGTCAGCTACATCGTGCAGCGGGGCGCTGAGGCGGTGTATTCCCCCGAAGGGCAAGCCCAGGTGAAGGCGCTGATCAGCTTCTACATGGAGAACGCCGCCATCATTCGGCGCGAGCTGGGCGCCGCCGGCCTGCAGGTGTTCGGTGGGGAGCAGGCCCCCTACGTGTGGATCAAAACCCCCGAGGGCCTGGATTCCTGGGGATTCTTTGATCTGCTGCTGGGCCAGGCCCACGTGGTGGGCACGCCCGGCAGCGGCTTCGGCGCCGCCGGTGAGGGCTACTTCCGCCTCTCGGCCTTCAACAGCCGCGCCAACGTGGAGGAGGCCATGCGCCGGATCCAGGCGGCCCTGGCTTGAAGGGCTGCCTAAAGTTTGCTGCCTTGAAGCCGGAGCTGGAAGGGTGAACCGATCCACACCGATCCGTGCCACGCAGACGCCGGAGCGCGGTGGCGCGGCTGTGATGGAGAAGGCGCCCGAACGGGTGCGCAAGCCATCGCCCCGCTACAAGGTGCTGCTCCACAACGACCCGGTGAACACCATGGAATACGTGGTGAGCACCCTGCGGCAGGTGGTGCCTGCCCTCAGTGAGCAGGACGCCATTGCCGTGATGCTCGAGGCCCACAACACCGGCGTCGGCCTGGTGATCGTGTGCGACCTGGAGCCGGCGGAGTTTTACTGCGAAACCCTCAAGGCCAAGGGGCTCACCAGCACGCTCGAACCCGAGCAGTGATGGCCCCCACCCCCGCACCTCGGCTGCACTGGTGGGGAACGCTGCTCTACCCCCTCTGCCTGGTGGGGGTGTTTCTGGGGGGGCAGCTGCTGCTGGGGCTCGTGGGGGTGGCCGCCGATCAGCGGGCAGCCCTGGCGGCCGGCCCGGCCGTGCTGGCCCTGCTGCTGAGCCTGCCCTGGCGCCTGCGGCGCTGCTGGGGCAGCGACCAACCCTGGAGGCAATTGGGGGTGCGGGCCGCGGCGCCGGGCTTCGCCAAGGCCCTGCTGCGGGGACTGATCAAGGCGGCCGGCCTGCTGGCCCTGGTGGTGGTGGGGCTGGCGGCCCTGGGGCAGCTGCGCTGGCAGCCGCAACTGAGCGCCGGCCTGGTGCTCAACAGCCTGGCCCTGGGGCTAGGCGTGGGCTTTGCCGAGGAGCTGCTGTTCCGCGGCTGGCTGCTGGGGGAACTGAGCCTGCTGCTGGGGGCGCAACGGGCCCTGGGGCTGCAGGCGGCGCTGTTCAGCCTGGTGCACACCCGCTTCAACCTGCCCCTGGGCCCACTGCTGGGGCTGCTGGGGGGCCTGCTGTTGCTGGGGCTGGCCCTGGGGCTGCAACGCCGGGCCGATGGCGGCCTGCTCTGGGGCGCAGTGGGGCTGCACGGCGGCCTGGTGGGGGGATGGTTTGTGCTGCAACACGGGTTGATGGCGGTGAGTCCCTCCGCCCCGGCCTGGCTGATGGGCCCCGCCAACCCGATTGGTGGGGTGCTGGGCTGGTTGGGGCTGGCCCTGCTGCTGCTGGCGCGCCGGCGCTGGTGGCGGGCCAGCTGGCCGACTTAGCGAACCGCCGTCGCCAACGCGGCCCGTCCCTCCACCGGCGCCCGCAGGGCCTGCTCCAGCGGCGCCGCGCCGTAGTCGCGCTCCAGCAGGTCGATCACGGTGCGGCCGAAATCCGCGGGGTTGCGCTCAAACGCCTCCAGGCAGATGCGCCCGAAGGTGCTCCCCATCGGTTCCGGGTTCCAGAGCAGCTGCCGGGCCGTCCAGGGCAACATGCTCATCGGGTTGTAGCCGGGCTTGATCAACCCCTGCTCAAAGCCGTATTGCTCCAGATGGGTGTGGGGCTGCAGGCCAATGAAGAAGATGGCCGGCTCCACCTTGTCGGCGCCAAAGATCCGCTCGAGCTCCCGCTGGTAGGCCACGGTCTGGCGGATCGTCTCCGGGCGCTCGTCGATCACGTTGAAGGAGTAGTTCACCGACACATGGGCCCGGAAGCCCGCCCGGGCCAGCAAGCGGCAGTTCTCCAGCACGGTGCGCAGGTTGTAGCCCATGCGCATCTTGCGCACGAGCTCCTGCGACCCCGAGGTGATGCCGATCTCGAAGTAGTCCATGCCGGTGGCCACCATCAGCTCCGCCAGCTCGGCATCGAGGTTGTCGGCACGGATGTAGGCGGCCCAGCGGATGTCATCCCAGCCCTCCGCCTGGATGGCGCGCAACAGCTCCTTGGCGTCGTCGATGTAGCGCCGCGCCGGGATGAACTGGGCATCGGTGAACCAGAAGCCCCGCACACCACGCGCGTACAGCTGGCGCATCTCGGCGATCACCTCCTGCACGGGGTTCACCCGCACCGCCTTGCCCTCCACCACCGTGTACACGCAGTAACAGCAGTTGTGGGGGCAACCCCGCTTGGTCTGCACCCCCACGTAGAAGTCGCCGCCATCGAGGTACCAATCCAGCTGCGGCCAGATCTGCGCGATGTAGCCGTAATCGCAGGCGGTTTTGTCCATGCCGCCCGGTTGCTCGTGGATCAACCCGGGGCGGGGCCGCTCACCGGCCCGGAAGCAGCGCTCGCCGGCCAGGGATTCGCCGCGGATCAATTTCTCCAGCAGCGGCTCCCCTTCCCCCACAGACACCACGGTGCCCCGCGGCAACTGCCGGCCCAACTGCTCATAAAACACACTCACGGCCCCGCCCCCGAGCACCGCTAGGGCCTGGGGCTGGTGGCGGCGGGCCCGGCGCAGGCCGCGGCGCACCAGGCGCAGGTTGCGCCACAGCTCGCCGTAAAAGGAGCCCATCAGGCGCAGCCCGCCGAGGGCACCACGCAGGCGCCGCAGCGGATTGCGGGCATAGAACACCTCAAAGGAGTTCTGCAACGGATTGCCGCCGCGCCCGTCCACCGGCGCATAGATCTGGATGTCCCGCCAGGAGAACACCAGCAGGG
>RHBP01000130.1 GCA_010030955.1 Synechococcaceae bacterium WBB_10_009
CCGCGTCGGGGCGCAGCGGCGCGCCTCCCGCGCCGGTGCCGGCGGTGAACACGCGCCGCGATCCGTCGGGGCGCAGGATGCCGATCACCACCCCCGCGCCGTAGTCACGGGCCAGCTCCAGCACCTTGAAGAACCGTTCAGGTCCGTCTTCGTAGTTGGTCGAGTTGAGAATGCACTTGCCGCCGGCCACCTTGAGACCGGCCTCCATCTTCTGCCACTCGGTGGAGTCGAGCATCAGCGGCAGGTTGACGTTCGTCACCAGACGGCTCACCAGCTCGCGCATGTCGCGCTCGCCATCGCGCCCCACATAGTCGACGTTGACGTCGAGCACGTGGGCGTTCTCTTTCACCTGACCGCGGGCAACGGCCACGCCATCCCAGTCCTCCTCCGCCAGCAGTTCACGCACCTTCTTGCTGCCACTGGCGTTGAGGCGCTCCCCAATGATCAGGAAGGAGTTGTCCTGGTGGTAGGGGGTGACCCCATAGATGGAGCTGGCGGCGGGGTCGTAGTGCAGCGCCGGCCGTGGCTGTTCGCCACGCCGCACGGGCCGCGGCGCCGGCGTGAGCTCCTGGGCCAGCTGCGCCAGGGCGGCAATGTGGGCGGGAGTTGTGCCGCAGCAGCCGCCGATCACCTGGACCCCAAGGTCCTCCACGAAGTGCATCAGCTGCATCTTCATTTCCACCGGCGTGAGCCGGTAATGGGCCACACCGCCGATGTTTTCGGGCAGGCCGGCGTTGGGGATGCAGCTCACCACAAACGGGCAGTGCTCGCTGAGGTAGCGCACGTGCTCCTTCATCTGCTCCGGGCCGGTGGCGCAGTTGAGGCCGAGCACATCGATGGGGAACGGCTCCAGGATCGCCACCACCGCAGCGATGTCGGAGCCCACCAACATGGTGCCGGTGGTTTCCATGGTGACGCTCACCATCAGGGGCCGGCGTTGGCCGGTCTTGGCGAAGGCCTGCTCGATGCCCTGCAGCGCCGCCTTGATCTGCAGCACGTCCTGGCAGGTCTCCACGATGAACAGGTCGACATCGCCGGCAATCAGGCCCTCGGCCTGTTCCGCGAAGGCATCGCGCAGCTCGTCGAAGCCGATGTGCCCCAGGGTGGGCAACTTCGTGGTGGGCCCCATGGAGCCGGCCACAAAGCGGGGCTTGTCGGGGCTGCTGTAGGCGTCGGCCACCTCCCGCGCCAGTTCGGCGGCGCGTTTGTTGATGGCGAAGGCCTGGTCCTCCAGGTTGTATTCCGCCAGCACCGTGGAGGCCGCCCCGAAGGTGTCGGTCTCGATCACATCGCAACCGGCCTCCAGGAACTGCCGGTGCACCGCCTGCACCGCATCCGGGCGGGTGAACACCAGATTTTCATTGCAGCCCTCCAGGGCCGGGCCGCCGAAATCGTCGGCGTTGAGGTCCATTTGCTGGAGCGAGGTGCCCGTGGCCCCGTCGAACACCAGAACCGGTGTCCCCGGGCCATGGAGCCGCTCGAGGAAGCCGATGCGTTGGCTGCTGGTGCTGTTGGGCATCAACCGTCGAGGCGCACGCGCGTCACCCAGTGGTCATAGGCGGGATCGCGCCCCTCTGTGATCGCCGTGAGCCGCTCGCGGATGGCATCCATCACGGGACGGTGGGGGCGCAAGTCGGTGCTTTCCACCCGCCGCACCGGCGTGACCTTGGCGGCGGTGCCGCTGAGGAACACCTCATCGGCCACAAACAGCTCGCTCTTGTCGACCGGGCGCTCCAGGGTGGGGATGCCCATGGCCTGGGCCAGCTCCAGCACGCTGGCGCGGGTGATGCCCTCCAGGATGTCCTGGTCGACGCCGGGGGTGATCAGCACGCCGTCGCGCACGATGAACAGGTTCATGCCGCTGGCTTCGCTCACCTTGCCCCGGCTGTTGAGCAGCAGGGCCTCATCGAAGCCGCTCTTCACCGCTTCGGTCTTGGCCAGGGAGCTGGTGATGTAGGCGCCGCTGATCTTGCCGCGCAGGGGCAGCGAGCGGTCCTCCTGGCGGGTCCAGGAGCTGATGCGGCAGCTCACCCCATCCGGGGAGAGGTAGTCGCCCAACTCCAGGCCGTAGATCAGGAAATCGGTTTCGATGTTGTGCAGCCGCGGGGCAATGCCCAGGTCGCTGGTGTACACAAACGGCCGCAGGTACACCGGGCAGCTGGGCTTGTTGGCCCGCAAAAACTGCTCAATGGCGGCGTGGATGGTGGTTTCACTGAGCTCCGTCAGCAGCAGACGGGCGCTCTGGCTCAGCCGTTTGGCGTGGCGGTCCGCCCGAAACAGCAGGATCTCCTGGGGATCGACGGGGTTGGGCAGCGCCCGCATGCCACCGAAGGCCCCGGTGCCGTAGTGCAAAGCGTGGGTGGCCACCGACAGGGTTGCCTCGGCAAAGGGCACACAGCGGCCACCGAACCAGGCGTAGGGCAGAAATTGGTGCATGGATCCGGCGGGCGGTGGGGGCCACAGCTGCCGCTGATCTTCTCACCGCCGCCCCCCGGCCTGCGAGCCAGCGGCGGCAGCAAGATGGGCCGATGCACCGTCTCGCCGCCGTGCCTGGCAGCACCTCCCCCTCCGATGGGGTGGTGTTCATCGAGCAGCCACCGGCGCAGGTGGTGCTGCTCAGCAGTGCCGACACCGATCTCGCCGCCCTGGCGGCGCTGTTGGACCGCGACCCCCACCCCCTGGGGCCGGAGATCGCCATCCGGGCCCTGAACCTGGCGGCCCTGCAGCACCCCGCCGTGCTCGACCACTACCTGCTCACCAGCCTTCAGCAGACACGGGTGTTGGTGGTGCGGCTGCTGGGGGGCCGAAGCCACTGGGGCTATGGCCTCGAGCAGCTGCAGCAGTGGGCCCTTCAGAGCGCAGACCGCTTTTTGTTGGTGCTGGCGGGCACCACCGATCTGGAGGCGGAGCTGCTGCCCCTGGGCAACGTGGATGCTCAGCTCAGCCAGGGTTGCGGCCGCTGCCTGCTGGAGGGCGGTGAGGCGAACCTGCGCCAGGTGCTCGGCAGCCTGGGTGCCCTGTTGGCGGGGGAGCCCCCGCCCATGCCCCAGCTGCAGCCGCTCGCCGATCCACTGCCCCACGACTGGCGGGAGGAGCCTGGCCCCCGGGTGGGGGTGGTGCTGTATCGGGCCCTGCTGCAATCGGGCGATCTGGCCCTGGTGGACGCCCTGCTGGGGGCGCTGCGGCAGCAGGGCCTGGCCCCACGGGCCCTCTGGGTCAGCAGCCTGCGCACGGCTTCGGTGCAGGAGGGGGTGAGCGATCTGCTCCGCCGTGAGGGTGTTGCTCTGGTGCTCTGCACCACCTCCTTTGCCTCGGTGCAGCTCAGCGAAGCCGGCTTGGGGGCTCCGCTCTGGGACGGGCTTGGGGTTCCGGTGCTGCAACTGCTCTGCAGCAGCCAGAGCCGCGAGCAGTGGGAGGGCAGCAGCCTCGGCTTGCCAGCGCTCGACCTCAGCCTGCAGGTGGCCCTGCCGGAGCTGGATGGGCGGATCACCACCCGGGTGGGGGCCTTCAAGCAGGTGTTCCGCGCCGATGAACGCTTGGCCACGGCGCTGCAGCGCCACCAGCCGGACCCCGAGCGCCTCGCCTGGGTGGCCGCCCTGGCGGCCCATTGGTGCCAGCTGCGCCACACCCCAGCGCGGGATCGGCGCCTGGCGTTGGTGTTGGCCAATTACCCCACCCGCAACAGCCGGCTGGCGAATGGGGTGGGCCTCGACACCCCCGCCAGCTGCGCCGCGATGCTGGGGTGGCTGCGGGATGCCGGTTACGACCTTGGGGAAGGCCCTCTCCCCGGCGATGGCGATGGCTTGATCCGCGCCCTGCTGCTGGGCCGCAGCAACGACCCGGAAAGCCAGCACCGGCCGCCCCTGGCCCACCTGCCCCTGGCGGACTATCAGCGCTGGTATGGAGACCTGCCCCAGGCGGGCCGTAGCCGCCTGGAGCAGCAATGGGGACCGCCGCAGGCCGATCCGCAGCTGGAGGCGGAGGGATTTCCGATCCACGGGCTTCGGTTCGGCCACGTGGTGGTGCTGATCCAACCGGAACGGGGCTACGGGGCTACGGGCGCGATCCGGCCCTCAGCTACCACAGCCCGGATCTGCCCCCCACGCACCTCTACCTGGCCCAATACCTCTGGCTGCGGCAGCGGGCCCGGGTGCAGCTGGTGTGCCACGTGGGCAAGCACGGCAACCTGGAGTGGCTGCCGGGCAAGGGCCTGGGGCTCTCGGAGAGCTGCTACCCCGAGTGGGCCCTGGGTCCCATGCCCCATGTCTACCCCTTCATCGTCAATGACCCGGGGGAGGGGTCCCAGGCCAAGCGCCGGGCCCAGGCGGTGATCCTCGATCACCTCACGCCACCGCTGGACCGGGCGGGCCTCCACGGTGACCTGCGCAGCCTGGAGGCCCTGCTCGATGAGTACTGGGAAGCGGTGCAGCTGGGGGGCGAACGGGCGGAGGCCCTGCGCCAACGGGCCTTAGAGAGCCTGGCCAACCTCGCGTTGCCCATGGCGGCAGCCGACGATCCCCTCGACGCCGCCGAGGGCTACCTCTGCGAGCTGAAGGAGGCCCAGATCCGCACGGGCCTGCACCGTTTTGGACGGTTGCCGGAGCACCAGCAGCTGAGGGAATTGCTCGCCTGCCTGGCCCGCCCGCCAGTGCCCGGCGGCCTTGGCCTCACCCAGGCCCTGGCGCGGGACTTGGAACTTCGCCTGGATCCCTGGGCCGATGACGAAGCGGAGCCCCTTGAGCCGGAGGACCGCGAGCGGCTGGAGGCCTTGGGTGCACGAGCACCAAGGCGCGTGGGCGATGGGGTGGATTGGCTGGAGCAGCGCGCCCAGGCGCTGATGGGGCCGTTGCTTGAGGGGCAGCCCGCCGCCCCGGAGCTGGGCCCGCACAC